>JAJAZE010000070.1 GCA_026785925.1 Pyrinomonadaceae bacterium | reverse complement strand
GCAGCCCCCACCCCCCCCCCCCCCCCCCCCTTAATAATATTTATTTAACTAACCAACACCCCCCCGGCCTCCCCTATAATAAAAAAAAAAAAAAAACCCCCCCCCCCCCCCCCCCCCGCTGCTCAATTTTTGTTGGTTGCTGTAACCGACAACTGCTGACTGTTAAGGGTTAACTTCGTTGAATTTCGGCAGCGAGATTGATTGATTCAGGTAAACGCCGAATTCCGTTCCTGATTTAACCTGCGCGTCTTCGCCTTTGGTTAATCGTTCGCCGAGCAGTCCTGCGCCCGCGCCGAGCAATCCGCCGATTAACGCGCCTTTGCCGCCGCCGACCGCGCCGCCCAAAACTGCGCCGCCCGCCGCACCGCCGCCGATGAAGATGAGTTTATCGTTTTTTCGATCATCGCCTGAAGCAGTCCCTTCGTTGTCGCTTTTCGCACTTTTCGTATCTAAATCCGTCAACGAACCGTTGATCGCCCGCCGCGCTCCGTTCGGCAGTTTGACTTCGACGAAACTCGCGCTGATTTCGCCCGGATCGCCGCCTTTTTTCGCCGATTTAACCGAATCAACCCGTCCGGTGACGATGCTTCCGGTCGGAATTACGATCACGCCGGTGGTCGAATAAACCGGTTCGGTGACGGTGGTCGTAAACCGGTCGCCGACGCGCGCCGTTTTTGAGCTGATTGTTTCGTTCATCCGAACGCGAAACTTTTCGCCGTTCTGAACCGTGAATAGCTTGACGGGCGGGCGCACGGGTATGGTTCGCCGCACCGTAGTCGTTTTCTTGCGAATCACCGGGCGGCGTTTCTGCGCCAAACCGTCAATCGTTCCGAAAACAAAAAACGCTGCTAACATCGTTACTAAAAACTTTAAACTAAATGATTTTTTCATATTTCTCCTCTGTTCTTTTTGAATTTATTTGTAAAACTCAAAACGCTTTTTTCGCGCCGCACTTTTCGACGCGGCGCACTTTTGAATCGTTGTCCGAATTATTCGGCAATCGGCGTTTGAACTTTGATTGACAGCAGCATTTTCCGATATAAAAATAAAAACTGACAACTTTGAAATAATTCTTGAAAATCCGGGTTATTGGGAGTATATTCTAGCAACAATTCATTTCGTTTCTCCTAAATTGGCTTAACCCTTAGTCCGCACAGACTGAGGGTTAAGTTGTTTTAAGGAAGAAGTTTAACAATTTTTTGCAAAAAGTTTTTGTGTTATGCAGCATTCACGTCAGACATTTTTACTTTTCACGCTCAATTTTTTCGATGCGGTTTTGACGATTTATTGGGTTCACAACGGCTTTGCTTCGGAAGGCAATCAGCTTATGGCTGGACTTCTCGATGCCGGTTATATTCCTTTCTTGGCGGTCAAACTGTCGGTCGGAGCGGTAGCGGCGATTGTTCTCTGGCATTGGGGAAGTCTGCGGCTGGCGAGATACGGCTTGACTTTTGCCCTGAGCATTTATATCAGTTTAATGGGCGTTCATCTAGTCACCGGACTGGCAGCTTATGGCTTTATTTCCAGGGCGATGATTGATGATTTTTCCCTATGGTCGAATATGGTTTTTGCTTTTTTCAATTGATTGTTTTCTCCTCTTTTCAAGAGTTTCGTTTTTCAATGCCGTTTGAAACGCTGAACTCTTTTTTTTCGTATTCACACTACGCAACGCAACCTCAAAAGTTTTGCATCAAATCAATCAAATATTTTATTGAGGCATTTAATAGGTAAAGTAGAGAGGCATTTATGACAAAAAAAGTAGTCTATCAACTAACGGCGCGGCAGATTATATTTCTGGCATTGGCAACAGCTTTTATTGCAGTCGGAACGGTCGCCTGCTTGAGCAATTTAGGCGGCAGTTTTCGATTTCAGAATAACGCAAATGTCGCACTGGCGGAAAAAGCACCGTCCGGAGTTTCCGAACCTTCCGCCGTCAGCGACGAGCAAAACAGTATCGAAGTTTATAAAACGCTGTCGCCCGGCGTGGCGTTTATCACGACGACTTCTTATCAGCAGGATGCCTTCGGCGAGGTTGAAGAAGGACGCGGTTCGGGTTCCGGTTCGGTGATTGACTCGCAAGGGCATATCTTGACGAATTATCACGTCATCGAAGGAGCGCAGAAACTCAACGTCAGTCTCGGCGGCGCGAAAACCTATCCGGCGGAAGTTATCGGCAGCGACCCGGACACCGATTTGGCGGTCATCAAAATCACGCCGCCGGCGGAAGGTTTGACGATTATTCAATTCAGCGATTCGGACAAGCTCGTCGTCGGGCAAAAAGTTCTGGCAATCGGCAACCCGTTCGGTTTGGACAGAACGCTGACGACCGGCGTAATTTCCGGTCTTCAGCGTCCGATTCGCGGGCGCAACAATCGCCCGATTGAAGGCGCGATTCAAACCGATGCGTCAATCAATCCGGGAAATTCCGGCGGACCGCTGCTCGATAAATTCGGCAAAATGATCGGCATCAATTCACAGATTTACTCGCGCACCGGCGGCTCGGTCGGAGTCGGTTTTGCGATTCCCGTGAACATTGCCAAACGAATCGTGCCGCAATTGCTGCAATTCGGCGAAGTTCGCCGTCCGAAACTCGGCGCGGCACTTTACAGCATCGCGCAACTGCGGGAACAGGGCGGACAGCTTCCGATTCAAAGCGGTTTGCTGATTCGCAGTCTGGCATCCGGCGGACCGGCTGAACGCGCCGGTTTGCGGGCGGTTTCGCGCACTGCCAGCGGCGTTACCCTGGGCGACATTATCACTTCGGTTGACGGCGAAAAAGTCGGTGACGCGGACGACCTTTACCGCTTGCTCGATAAAAAGCAAATCAACGATACGATTCAGGTCGAGATTGTCCGTGACGGTCGAACGACCGTTGTTCCGGTCAAACTCAGCCCGCTGCCGCAGCAAAATTATCAAGGTCGTCCGGCGCAGTAAAAATTACGTCGGCAGTTTGATTTGATGTTTCAAACTGCCGACCTTTTTTCTCGTCTCGTATGAAAGATCAAGGGTTCAATGATTTTTATAATGACGGTTTCGGTTGGATTTGCCGACATTGTGAACGCGAACTCAAAAGTTTGGAAACTGAGTCCGAGCAAAAATATTCGCGCCTGATGCGTGAAGGCGAAGCGGAAAGCAAGCAGCCGAAGTTTTCAAATCTCGCGCTGGCGCAATGGGCGGATCGAGCCAATCGAACTTTAATGTGTCCACGCTGCGGCATCACAGAATTGATTGACAAATCTTAAACCGTTGTATTTCGCCGTTAAAAG
>JAJAZE010000069.1 GCA_026785925.1 Pyrinomonadaceae bacterium | reverse complement strand
GGCTTGGACGCGGATGCGCCGCGCTCGCTGACGAAAGTTACAAAAACAATTTAAAGGATTTTAGCCCAATGCTCTCAGTAAGGCTTCGCGCATTTCGCCCGCCGTGCGCCAACGCATTTCCGGTTCTTTGGCGATGGCAGTTTCGATAACGACGGCAATGCCGTGCGGAATTTCGGGCAGGCGTTGGTTTATCGGGACAATCGGTTTTTCAAAAATCGCTTTGACGGTTTCCGAAATTCCGGCTCGCGGGCTGAGGTCGAGGGCGTGTGCGCCGGTCATCAAACTGTAAGCCGTCATCCCGATGGCGTAAATGTCCGACGGCGGTCGGACTTCCTTAAAATCTCTGACCTGTTCGGGCGGCATATAGGCAATTGTTCCGGCAACGTCGCCGACCATCGTGACACCGCTCATTCCGGTTTGCTTGAAACTTTTCGCCAGCCCGAAATCGGTCAATTTGGCGATGTAATTCGGAAACGCGCCGTCAACTAAAATGTTTTGTTCCTTGATGTCGCGGTGAACGAAGCTGAGCGAATGCGCGAAGTCGAGCGCGGCTAAAGTCTGCTCGATAATTTTCACGACTTCCTGATAAGAAAGTTTGCCGCCGCGCATTTTGGAAAGTTTCGAAGCATCCATTCCGCCGACGAACTCCGTCACCAGATAAACGATGCCGTTATGCGTTCCGTGTTCGATATAGCTGACGATGTGCGGATGCTGCAAACTGGCGGCGACTTCGATTTCGCGCATAAATCTTTTTAAGGATTGTTCGCTGACGGCGACTTCCGGCAAAAGAGTTTTCACAGCGACGGCGCGTCCGTCGGTGACGTGGCGGGCGAGCATCACGCTGCCCATTCCGCCTTGACCGAGGATTCGGATCATTTGGTAATTCGGGATCGGCTGCGGATTCGACCGCAGTTTTTCGCGGCAGTCGTCGCAGACAAAGGAAAGTTTGGCATCGGGGCGCGAGGCTTCCGCTTTTGAAGGAATGCCGCAATTCAGACATTGAATCGTAATTAAAGAAGGAACGGTTTCACTGAATTTTTGTGCGCCCTGATTGTATTGCAGAGTTTCGTCCGCGCCCGCCGAAACTTCGACTTCCAGAACGGTTTCGCCGCCCTGAATGCGGTCGCCGTTTTTCAAATGCGCGGTTTCGACTTTTAAGCCGTTGACGAATGTTCCGTTGGTCGAACCCAAATCGCGCAGAAAACACTGCGGCGGCGCGATTTCCAGCAGACAGTGATTGCGCGAGAAAAAACGGTCGTGCGGCAGGCAGAATTGCGAATCTTCGCTCCGCCCGATCATAAAAGTTTCGTGCTGGTCAAACGTGAAAACGCGCCCTATCTGAGGTCCGGCGATCACGCGCAGTGTAACTCGCATTTGTCTCTATCGAAAAAAATCATCCAAGTTGGGCGATGATCGCAATTAAAAATATACCGACTGAAATCAACAATCCGACCGCTCCGGTAATCATTCCGGCGATTGCCAAACCGCGTCCGCCGAACTGCTGCGAATTTTCGTTGGCGTTTTTTAACCCGACGTAACCGGTCACGACCGCCGCCGCGCCCAGGGGAATTCCGCCGTAACAACAAGTGAACAATATACCAAAGATTCCCAAAACGAGCGAAACGGTCGGCAAAGTTTGATTTTGCGCCTGATACTGCGCCGGATAAAAAGGCTGGTTCGGCTGGAGCGGCGATGCCTGATTGGATTGCAGCGGCTGATTCTGCCACGGCGGAGCCGGTTCGTAATTTTGCCAATTCGGCTGCGTCGTGCGGGTTTGATTCAGCAAAACGGTCGGCGGCACATCGCTGTTAAAATTATCTTGATGGTTAAAATTATCTTTATAATCGTTCAGAGTTCCGCCGTCGGTCAGACAGAAATTCAAGTTATCGTCGGTGTAAGTCTGGTTGCAAACGGGGCAAAATTTCATATCGAAAATCAAAGAATTTACTGGTCGAGCGACCCGCGAAAAGTCGAAGAAAATGTTGATTCGACATCTATCTTAAATGAATCGCCGGTAAAAATAAATCTCTATTTTCCGGTTTCTTTGGACGAATAATTTATTTGCTGATTTCAAGATTAGAAAACGCGATCCGCACCGCGTCGCCCGAATAAATTCCCGTCACGCCGCCGCTGTAACCTTCATCGTTGTCGAATGCCTCGATAAATTCCCCGTTGATGTAGAAATTCATCTTTTTATTTTGGTCGCGCACTTCCAAAACATTTTCCTGCGCTCCGTCTTTAATCGCCGAAGAACGAGTCCAGCCGTCAACTTCGATTTCATCGCCCGGCGTGTGCCGCACGACGCGGTATTTTTTATTTTCGGAATCTATCAGAAAAGCGTAATCCTGCATCAGCGGTGTCGGATTACTGTGAATCAGCAAACCGAAACCTAAACTCGTGTCGTCCTGATTGACATTTTTCACCGTCACTTTGGTCGTCGCGTTTTCGGTTTTGTGAATCGCCGGCGAAGTCAGAACGTAATAATAACCTTTCTTTTTGGAACCCATCAGAAGCTCGCCGTTCTTGTATTCCGTCACGCCCGAATCGTTGTCGCCCTGCACCCATTTCGATAAATCAATCTTCTGCGTGGTCGTTTTGGCGTTCGGCGACGGGCTTTTTTGGACCGAATTAGATGAATAATCGGCGTTAGTGCCGCGATTGTCGTTTTCCAGACTTGCCGCCCAAAACACGAAACCCGTTAAGCCGCCGCCGCAAAGTAGAATCACGCCGCCCAAAATTCCGACGACCCACAACCACGTTTTTGACGGCTTCGGCGGCGGCGACATTGAAAATTGGTTCGGCGGCGCACTCCAGCCGCTCGGTTCGCCGGGCTGACTTCCGAAAGGCTGGTTCGGATCGGTCGGACGCGGCTGACTAAACATCACGGTCGCCGGAATCGGATTATCAACCGCCTTCGCCTGCGTCAAAGTCGCGCCGTCCTCCAGACAAAAATTCAAATTATCATCGCTATAAGTTTTCTGACATCTCGGACAAATTTTCATTATTTGATTCTGCGGAAAGATGAAAAATTATTTCTCGCTCATTATACGACAAATTTGAACGCAAAGAATAAAACAGTTTAATTTTTTCACTAAAGGCTCAATCAGTCGGAGCGCGAACAGTCGGAGCGCGGATTTCGCCCGCTGGACGCGTCGCGCGTTCAAAAGCGTTTCAGTAAAATCCGAATTTGAATTTAGCCGAAACTTCGTTTTCGCGCTCCGAATCAGGTTATTTTGTATTTTATAGATTATTCCCGCAACGCCCGCAGAAGTTGATGCTCGGCGGAAATTTGCCGCCGCATCGCTGGCAGATTTTCTCGACTTGATTCGGAACATTGACGGAAAATTTCGGTTGGAAACCGATTGGCTGACTTTTCGGCGGATTGCTTGTCTGCATCATATTTAATCCGCACCGACCGCAGAATTTTGAAAGCGGCGGCAGTGCAGTCAAGCAGCGCGGACACGGGAAACTTTGTTTATCTTCGGCTTCGCTGATGACGTTGAACGAACGATTGCCGCATTTGCCACAATACTTTACGCCCTGCGCGAAACGCGCCTGGCAATTAGTGCAGGCGACAATGCCCGGCATCACGCTCGACTGCGCCGCGCCGCTGCTGCTGCTGGCTCCGCCCGTTCCCGATGGCGACGGCTGACTGCTCGATGCGCCGCGCAGCGGTTTTAACTGCGCTTGAATAACCTGCTCGTGTGCGCCTGCCTGAATTTCAATCACGCGCTCGTCGTCTTTTTCGCCGACCTTGGAAACTCTCAAAACGTGCCGTCCGGTCGGAACGGTCGTCAAAATGAGTTTTCCCGAACTCCCGATGCTTCCCTTTCGCTCGTCATTTACATAAACTTCCGCATTGACCGGCGCGAGAATTACGAGGCGCGAAATACCGAAGTTTTTTTCATCTTCGACGTTCTCCGCCGCCGCTTCGAGT
>JAJAZE010000068.1 GCA_026785925.1 Pyrinomonadaceae bacterium | reverse complement strand
TTGGACGGCAACACGGTTGACAGCGGACAGGAAATGGCGGAACTGGCGCAAGCCGGAAGCAGTTTTAATTTCGGCGCGAAAATGCTTCAGTCACGTCTGCGTCTGCTTCGCACGGCAATCCGCGAAGGCAGATAAGCGGCAAGGCGAAAGTAAAAAGCAAAAGGCAAAAGTAAAAAGTAAAAAGTAGAAAATAGCGAAACAAATGCAATTTTTTGATGTTTGAGATATTTTGCCCGCCTGCTTAAAAAATAAAAATTCGGTAATCGAAATTATGTCAGTATTTACAATTTTCAAAATTTCGTCGCAGGGAATGACGGCGCAGCGCGAACGGCTCGAAGCGGCGGCGGCGAATCTTGCCAACGCCAATTCGACGCGCACGGCGAACGGCAAACCGTATCAGCGGCGCGATGTGATTTTCTCGGCGCAGGACTTAAATGAAACGTGGATGGCGAACGCTTCGGAAAACAATTTATTCGATAAATCCGGCATCGCTTCGCAGGGCGTGAAATCGGAAGTGACATTAGCCGACGAAAATCTGTCGGTGATGCAGTATCAGCCCGGTCACCCGGACGCGGACGCGAACGGCTACGTCAAAATGCCGGACGTTGACCCGCTCGAAGAAACCGTCAATATGATGTCGGCGGCGCGTTCGTTTGAAGCCAACGCCACTGTTTTTAACGTCGCCAAAGAACTCGCCCGCGTCAGCATCAATCTCGGCGACGCTTAAGTTTTATAAAGCACAATGAACATCAACGCCATCAATTCATTTCCTCCGATTGCGCCAATTTCTTCAGGCGGTTCAGCCGTCGAAGGCTCACAAAACTCCGGCGGCGGCTTCGGTTCACTGATGAAAGATGCCATCGAATCGCTCGAAGGCTCGCAAAAAGGCGCGGATCAGGAAATCGCCAAAGCCGTCACCGGCGAATCTACCGATTTGCACAAAACGATTATCTCTCTGCAATCCGCCGATTTGAAATTTCAGCTCGGCTTACAGGTTCGCAACAAGTTACTCGGCGCATACGAAGAAATAATGCGAATGCAGGTGTGATGATTTTGGATTTTGGATTTTGGATTTTTAGTTCAAAACCTGAAAACCTTACTCAAAACTTAATACCAAAATCAATACTTAAAAACTCAAAAGCCTCATAATCCGACTAAAAACTCAAAACCCTAATCTGAAATCCAAAATCTAAAATGGCTTCTCCTTTGGAACAAATCAAACAAATCTGGTCACGTCTGCCGATGGCGGGGCGCGTCGCCGTTATCGGGGCGGCGGTCGTCACTCTCGGTTTGTTCGGCACGATCATTTATTACGGTTCGCAGCCGGATTACGCGGTTTTGTTCGCCGATTTGAAACCGGCTGACGCGCAATCAATCGTCGAGAAACTGAAAGCCGCAAATGTTCCATACGCGCTTGCCAACAACGGAACGACCGTCCAAGTTCCAAGCGAGCGCATTTCCGAACTGCGTCTGCAAATGGCAAGCGAAGGCGCGTTGTCCGGCGGTCACGTCGGTTTCGATTTGTTCGATAAAACGAGTTTCGGCGCGACCGATTTCGCGCAGCAGATAAATTATCGCCGCGCCATCGAAGGCGAACTCGGCAGAACGCTCGAAGGAATGGATGAAGTCGAATCGGCGCGCGTTCACATCACGCCGAAAAAGGAATCGGTTTTTACCGAAAAGGAAGAAGGCGCGAAAGCCTCGGTGATGCTGCGTGTCAAACAGGGCAAACAGCTTTCCGCCGAACGCACCGACGCGATTGTCAGCTTGCTTTCGAGTTCGGTCGAAGGTCTCGACCCGGCGAGCGTTTCCGTAATGGACACGCGCGGGCGTTTGATGACGACCGGCAGAGGCGGAAAAAGCGGCGCATATAACGATGCCGGACTTTTTCAGGCGCAGCTCGAAGCCAAACAAAAATTTGAGACGGAAAACGCCGCCCGCGTCATCGCTTTTCTCGAACCGGTTATCGGCGAAGGTCGCGTTCGCAGCGATGTCGCCGCTGACATAGATTTCAGTCAGGTCGAGCAAACCGAAGAAAAATACAATCCGCAGTCGCAGGTCGTTCGCTCGCAGCAGAGTTCGACGGAATCGCGCAATTCGACATCGAAAGTCCCCACCGCAGTCGTCGGCGCGCGTTCCAACGATCCGACGACTCCGACTGCACCGGCAACCGTCACGCCCGCCCCGATTGGAGCCGACCAGCGCGGCGCGACGACGACCAATTACGAAATTGACAAAACCGTCCGTCGAACCGTCGGCGGCGGCGGGCGCATCAATCGAATGACCGTTTCGGTCGTCGTTGACAGCAAAAACGTCAACGGCGTAGAAGTTGCGCGTCAGCCCGACGAACTCAAACAAATTCAAGACCTCGTTGCCGCCGCTGTCGGAGTTGACGAAAAACGCGGCGACGCGGTGGTCGTCCAGACGATGGCGTTCAGCAAACCGCCCGTCGAAGATGCCGCCGCCGTCCCGTTTCTCGACCGCTACAAATCGCTCGTTTCGAGCGCGATAAAATACGGCGCGTTGATTTTAATCGCGCTGCTGCTGCTGCTCTTCGTCATCCGTCCGGCGCGTCGCGCTTTGAAAACCGCCGCCGTTTCGGGCGAACCGAGACAATTGAACGCCGGATTCGATGAAAACGAACGCCGCGCCGGAGATTCGGAAACGCCGAGACAAATCGAAGCCAACGCTCCGGCTGGCAACGCGCTGCTTTCGACCGTCGCCGAAATGGAAGCGAAAATGCTCGCCGATTTGGGAAATGAAACTGCGCCTTTGACCAAAGACGCGCAGCGGGCGCAAACAATGAAAAAAATGATTGCCGAAGAATCTCTCAATAACCCGGAAGTCGTCGTCAGCACTCTGCGCGGCTGGCTCCAGGAAGGTTAAAAGCAAAGCTATTTTAAGTAAGAATTGACGGTTTTTGAAATATATGTCCCCGAATATCGAACTGACAGTAGAGAACAGGATAATGGAATCGCTCGAAGAAGTTACCGCGCTCGCCGCGCGTCCGCCCGAACAAATTTCGGGAACGAGAAAAGCCGCGATTTTGTGTCTTTCGCTCGGCGAAGAAGCGGCTTCGGCACTGCTGACTTACCTCGAAGAAGAAGAAGTTCAGAAACTTTCTAAGGAACTGGCGACGCTGCCGAAAATCAAGCCGGAAACGAGCGAAAGCATCGTCGAAGAATTTCATCGGCTTTTAGTGGCGAAAAATTACGTGACGGCGGGCGGCATTGATTACGCCAGACGGCTTCTGGTCAAGAGTTTCGGAATGGAAACCGCCAAGCGTCTGATGGATAAAGTGATGCACGCGCTCGAAGGTCCGGCGAGTTTCGAGGCACTGCAAAAAACCGATCCGCAGCAGATTTCCAAACTTTTTCAATCCGAACAGCCGCAGACCATCGCCGTCGTTTTGGCGCATCTCGATTCGGCGACCGCTTCGAGCGTTTTACTTAATCTGCCCGAATCGCAGCGCGGCTTAATCGCTCTGCGGCTCGCCAATTTGCAGAATGTTTCGCAGGACGTGGTGAAGCGAATTTCGCAGGTTTTGAATCAAAAGCTCTCGACCGTCAGCGGCGGAATGAGCCGCACGAGCATCGGCGGCATCCGCGCCGTTGCCGACATCTGCAACCGGCTCGACCGCGACGTAATGCGTCTGATGCTCGAACAAATCGAAGCCGAAAGTCCGAGTCTCGCGCTCGAAATCCGCAATCTGATGGTGACGTTTGAAGACACTCTGCTGGTTGACGACATCGGCATCCGCAAAATTATGGAGCGCGTTGATAAAAAGATTCTGACGCTCGCGCTCAAAGGCACGGTGACCGAATTGCAGGAACGCTATTTCTCGAATATGTCGAGCCGCGCCGTCGAAATGATGAAGGAAGAGATGGATTTTATGGGACAGGTCAAGATGAAGGACGTGACCGCCGCGCAGAGGGAAATCGTCGAAGTTCTGCGCGAACTCGACGAGCAGGGCGTAATCAATCTCGGAGGCGCGGAAAACGAAGCCGATCAATATGTTAACTAAAATTATCAAAAACAAAACCGGCGGCGAAATCGTTTCGTTCTCGATGCCCGAAATCGGCACCGCGATTAAATCGGAAGGCACTTCCAAATTCGCTTTTCCGGTTTTTACGAGTCTCGAAAAGCCGGATGAAATGCACGGCGGCGCGGCTTCGCTGACGACGGTCGGCGATGTTTTGCAAAACGCCCGCGACGAAGCCGCCGCCATCGTCGCGCAGGCGGAAAAAGATAAGGAAATCATCGAGCAGGCAGCGTTTGAAAAAGGTTCGCTCGAAGCCAAAGCGACGGTCGAAACCGAAATCGCCGAACGGGTCGCGGCGCAGGCGAACGAACTGCGCGAAGAATTAACCGCGACTATCGAAAAAATTTCTTCGATGGCGGGCGACATCGCCGAACGAATCGAAAAAGACGCGGTTGAGATGGCAATCGAGATAGCGAAAAAAATCGTCGGGCGCGAAGTTTCCCTCGACCGCGAAATCGTTTGTACATTGGTTAAAATCGCGCTCGGCAAATTGCATCACCGCTCGATTGCCGAGGTCAGATTAAACCCGGAAGATTTCGCGTTCGTCGAAGCGAATCGTGAAAAACTCGGCTTTCGCGGCGCGCTCGAACTCGTCGAAGACGCTTCGATTTCAGTCGGCGGCTGTCTGATTCACACCGAAACCGGCGACATTGACGCGCGGCTCGAATCGCAGTTCGACGAAATCGCTTACGGATTGTTGGAAAATAAATAAGTTTTTAGAGAAATTTTAGAGAAAAAAGATGCTTGCGGCTTACCGGGAAAAATTAACGAAAATAGATTCGCTCAAATCAATCGGGCGCGTCACCAGAGCCGTCGGCTTGATCGTCGAATCGCAGGGACCGATTGCCTCGATGGGCGATTTATGTTACCTGCCCGCGCCGGACGGCAGGCGCGAAACGATGCTCGAAGTCGTCGGGTTTCGTGACAATCAGGTTTTGCTGATGCCGCTCGGACAGATGCCTTCGGTTCGCGCCGGCGATTCGGTGATCGCCGCCGGAGTCAGCGGCGAAATCCGGGTCGGTGAAAATCTTTTGGGCAGAACGATTGACGCGCTCGGTCGTCCGCTCGACGGGTTAGGCGAGATAAAAACCGACGTTTCCTATCCGCTCAACCGTCCGGCGACCAATCCTCTGAGCCGCGCCAATATCGAAACGCCGCTCGAAACCGGCGTGCGCGTGATTGACGGAATGCTGACCGTCGGCGCGGGACAGCGCATCGGCATTTTCGGCGGTTCGGGTGTCGGCAAATCAACGCTTTTGGGAATGATGGCGAAACGCTCGGCGGCTGATATAAACGTCATCGCGCTGATCGGCGAACGCGGGCGCGAAGTCCGCGAGTTTATCGAAAACGAACTCGGCGATGAAGGAATGGCGCGGTCGGTCGTCGTCGTTTCCACGTCGGACGATTCCGCGCTGGTCAGAATCCGCGCCGCGCTCGCCGCGACCGCCATCGCCGAGTATTTCAAAGACGCGGGCGCGAACGTGCTTTTAATTATGGATTCGGTGACGCGCTTTTGTATGGCGCAAAGGGAAATCGGTCTGGCGGCGGGCGAACCGCCGTCGTCGAAAGGCTACACGCCGTCGGTTTTCTCGCTGCTGCCGCGTCTTCTCGAACGAGCCGGAAAATTCGAGGGCGCGGGTTCGATTACCGGTTTTTACACGGTTCTGGTCGAGGGCGACGATATGAACGAGCCGATTGCCGATGCCGTCCGCTCGATTCTCGACGGACACATCGTTTTATCGCGTTCGCTCGCGGCAAGCAATCATTATCCGTGCATAGACGTTCTGAATTCGGCATCGCGGCTTTTTTCGACCGTCGCCGAAAAGCCGCACCGGACGCAAGCCGGACAAATCCGCGAACTGCTCGCCGCATATGAAAAAGCCGAAGATTTAATCAACATCGGCGCGTATCACGCGGGCAGCAATCGCGTGATAGACGCGGCGGTCGCGCACCACGACGAAATCATCGCTTTTCTCAAACAGGAACGCGACGAACAAGCGGGATTCGCCGATTCCATCGAAAAGTTGATGAACATTAAAACCGTATGAAAAAGTTTAAATTCACTTTGCAAACCATTCACAGTGTCCGCGAAATGCGGCAGGAAAAAGAGGAATTCGTGCTGTCGCAGATGCAGGCGGAAGCGATTAAAACCGCCGGGCGCATTCGCCAAATCGAAGAAGCGAGACAGGCGGCGATTGAAAATTACAACACTAGCTTAAAGCGCGGCGAAGCGATGAACATCGGCGAAATGGAGCTTGAAACCGCTCATATCGCGTCGCTTGACCGTCAGCGGCGGCAGACGCAGGAATTGCTCGAACAGCAAAACCAGTCGTGCCTGCGCCAGAAAACGACGCTCGCCGCCGCCGCCCGCGAGGTCAAAGTGACGGAGAAATTACGCGAAACGCAGCAGACGCGCCACCGCACGGAACTCGACCGCCACGAACAAAACGCGCTCGACGAAATGGTTTCGGCAAACTACGCCCGCAAAATGTCCCAAACGTATTGATAACCGAAGCGAGAATTAAAAGTGAAATGATAAATATGATTTCGTTTACAACTTTCGACAATTTTGAAAAGCAGCCGCCTCCGGTGACCGACAACGAGCCGAAAGCGGAAGATTTCGCCGCGTTTTTAAACGCGCCGGTCGCGCCGTCGAATTTCCAGCCGCCTCAAAATAACGAAGCGTCCGAATCGCCGGAAATGATGCCGGGAGTCGAATCCGCCGAATCAGCACCGATAGTTTTCGCAAATTTTAAAACGGATTCGCGGTTAAATACCGCCGATTTTTCACAAAAGACGAAAACCGTCCAAACGCCGCTTTCAGATAATTTTTTTCCGCCGCAAACTGACGGGATATTAGACCCGAACCGGAGTAAAAAGGCGGAAAACTTTTTCAATCTGCCAAAGCCGGTTTTAACGACGCGCCAGACAATAATTTTGCCGCCCTCGATTGAATCGTCGCCGCTTCCCGCAAATCTGCCGACCGATCAATCAATTTACAACGATCTGGAAATCCACTTGGTGATTTCCAAAGACGGCTTAGACAATGATTTCGATGCCTCGGTTCGGCTTAGCGAACTTTCAGCCGGTTCGCCCTTTACCGAATTGGTCAAACCGGAGTTTTCGCGTCAAAAAACCTTCAGCCCGAAACCTTCAGAAATGCGGTTTTTCAACGTAAAAACATCTGAAAGCACAGCGGAGACGAAAGTTTTCACACAATTACCGAATAAGGAAATTGTCGATTTGAAATTGTCCGAAAAAACTTTGCCGGAAATTAAACCGGATGTCCGAGTATTCGACGTAAAATCGCCGGAGTCGAAAGATTCCAAGCTCGCGCCGGGCGCGGAATCAATTGCCGTAAAGTCGTCTGAGACAAAAGTTTCCGAATCAATACCGTCGCCGCCGTTAAAAATAAGCAAAATAAAATCGCCGGAGTCGAATGATTTCAAAATTCTACCGAATGTGAAAACAAGCGATGTAAAAACGCCGTCAACGAAGAATCCCGAAATCAAATCGAGCGCGGAAACATTCGAGATCAAAAAAACTGAAATCAAATTGCCGCAGGCTAAAGCGACGGTCGAAACACTCGGCGCGAAATTGACTGAAACCGAAGTTGCGAACATCGAAAAAACGCCGGAAATTACGGAAAGCGATTTTGCATTTAACTTCGACAAGTTTTTGACAGCCGTCACCAAACAATCGAAGGCGATTGAAAGCGCGCTGAAACATCCGTTGGAAAGTCAAAAAATATTCGCGCAGGTCGAGCCGCGACTGCTGCAAATCGTTTCGATGATGACCGACGAAAACGAGAAAAAAGTGATGAAGATGCGGCTGCATCCGGCGGAACTCGGAACGATTGAAGTCAGGCTCGAAAAAAACTCCGCCGGCATCCTCATCGCGCATTTCCAGACTGAAACCGAAGCAGTGCGGCAGAGTCTGGCGCAGAATATCGAACAACTCCGGGATTCTCTGCAAAATTCCGGCTGGCAGGTCGAGCAGTTAAATGTGACCTGTCAAAAATTTTCGCCGGGCGACGGCGAACAACCTGCGAACCATTCGCAGCCAAACGAACCGGTCGAATATCCGCCCGCCGCGGAAACGAATATTGACCGTAACTCCAATAACCAAAATGATTTGAAACAAAATCAACCAAGCCGTTTATTGAGCGTCCGCGCTTAATAACGTCGAAACAATAAGGAGACTTAACAGATGATGAATATCAATGAACTTTCTTCAACAGCGAATTCGACCAGCCGGTCGTCTGCCGTCAGACGAGCCGAAACCGGATCGGAGCGCGATATGTTTATGACTTTGCTGGTTACGCAGCTTAAAAATCAAGACCCGCTTCAGCCGCAGGACGGCGCGGCGTTTGTCGCGCAGCTCGCGCAGTTTAACTCGCTCGACCAATTGGTCGGCATTCGGCAATCAATCGAACAATTAACCGCCATCCTGCAGACTCCAAGAAATCCGACTTCTGGGAACTAACTAAACAAGTTTAAAAACGAGGGTAAATGCCCCGAAGACCAAATCAATACAGAAAAACAAGGAGAAAAAACAATGTCATTTTCATTTAATACAGCACTTTCCGGCTTAAACGCCAGTTCTAACGCGCTCAATACAATCGGAAACAACATCGCCAACGCCAATACCGTCGGCTTTCAAAGCGGTTCGATTACCTTTTCCAGTCTCTACGCCAGCAGTTCCGGCGTGCGTCTTAACGGTGCTGGAAGTTCGATGCAAATCGGAAGCGGCGTGCAGACCTCAGCCATTCATACTAACTTCGGGCAGGGAAACTTGAACGAATCAACTTCGCCGCTGCACGCCGCCATCCAGGGCAACGGGTTTTTTATCGTCAGAAATGCCGACGGCACTTCCGGCTATACGCGCGCCGGTGATTTTACCTTAAATAATCAGGGGTTTCTGGTCGCCTCGAACGGGGCGCAGGTGCAGGGTTATATGGCTCAAAACGGCGTGATTCCGCCGGGCGCGCCGCTGACCGGGCTGCAGATTCCGATTGGACAAACGCTTGCTCCAAAGACTACTTCGGAAGCGACTTTGCGAATGAACCTTAACTCCGCAGTGGTTACCAGTTCGACTGTCAATCCGACTTTTAATTCCACGATGCAGGTCTATGATTCGCGCGGAACGGCGCGGACGATGAACCTTACTTTTACAAGACAGGCGAACGGCAGTTTCAACGCGACGGCGACTATTGACGGGCAGCCGGCACAGCTTTCCGCCAACGGCGGCGCGCCTTCGTCAAATCCGGTTGCATTTACTTTCGACACCAACGGGAATCTGACATCGCCGACCTCTTTTTCGGTAGTGCCGGATCAAACGCTGCTAAACGGCGCAACGCTGCCTTCGATTGCCATTCAATTACGTGAAACGAATGCGGACGGCTCACCCGGCGCGGCAAACATTACCAGTTACGCGCGTCCGTCGGCGGTCTCCTCGTCCAGTCAGAACGGCTACACGGCGGGCGAATTGAACGGAGTGGCGGTTGACCCGAGCGGAGTCGTCTACGGCATCTTCTCCAACGGGCAGTCGCGCGTCGTCGGACAATATGCGGTGGCGACCTTTAGTGCCAACGAAGGACTAACGCATCTCGGCGGCAGTCTGTATGGCGCAACAACCGCTTCGGGGCAGGCGACCGTCGGCACTCCCGGAACGGGCGGGCGCGGCGCGGTTGCCGGCGGCTATCTCGAACAAAGCAACGTCAATATCACCAACGAATTCGTCGCTTTAATCGAAGCGCAGCGCGGTTTTCAGGCTAATTCGCGCGTCATCACCACGCTCAATCAAACTTTTCAGGATTTACTCCGAATCATCTAAAGTTTTTCCCGAATCCTGCCGATATGAAAACCGGGCGGTTCGCCGTCCGGTTTTCAAAATCAAGAATAAAATTCTCCGGGCATCCGGTCACGGGCGAAACGAAACGGAAAGCCGTTCGTCTTCGCGGTTAATCGCGGTGAAATTTCGCCGGATTCGGAATTTTGCCCGCAGATCGTTAATTTATGTATCTCATCATCGGCATCGTAATAGTTTTCGTGTGCGTTATCGGCGGATTTTTGATGATTAACGGTCCGCTTGGCGTGTTGATCCAGCCGTCGGAATTCCTCGTCATCGGCGGCGCGGTCATTGGGGCGACCATCGCCGCCAATCCGTTAAAGTTTTTAATGCTCGTGGCGGCAAAACTGCCCGTCGCGCTGAAAGGCTCGCCTTACAATAAAGTCGTTTATTCCGAGGCTTTGCGAATGCAGTATGACGTTTTCGTCAACTCGAAAAAGGGCGGTTTGCTCTCGATTGAGGAAGACGTAAACAATCCGATGTCGTCGCCGCTTTTTACGAAATATCCGGTTTTTATCGGCAATCATCACGCGGTTGATTATTTCTGCGACGCGATGAAAATGCTGGTCAACGGCGCGTGTACGCCCGAAGAACTCGAAATGATGCTTGATGCCGAACTGGAAACGCATCACGAAGAAGGCAGTCTCGTGCCGACTTTGCTCAACCGCGCTTCGGACGCGCTGCCGGGTTTGGGCATCGTCGCCGCCGTTCTCGGCATTGTCGTCACGATGCAGCATCTGGACGGACCGCCCGAAGAACTCGGCAAGCACGTCGGCGCGGCTCTGGTCGGAACATTTCTCGGTTTGCTGCTCTCGTATGGATTTCTCGCGCCAATCTCGGCGAATATCGAAAATATGGCGCAGGACGAAGGCAAATATTTTAATTGTCTGAAAACCGGGATCGCCGCTTTCGCTTTCGGCGCGGCTCCGGCGACGGCGGTCGAATTCGCCCGCAAAACCATCTACAGTTTCGACCGTCCATCATCCGCC
>JAJAZE010000067.1 GCA_026785925.1 Pyrinomonadaceae bacterium | reverse complement strand
TTTTCAAATCGAGACCGTTATCATCCTTCGTTCCGCCGATGATTTGTTTCCAAATAATCTCGCCGGTCAGCGGATTGAGTCTCGCCAAAACTATCTCCGATTCGCCGTTGTTGGTGAATGATGAGCCTAAGAAATTCGTGCCGGAGACGAAACCGGCGACATACGGATTACCGCTCATGTCGAAAACAATTTGGTTAATGCCGTTTTGACCCGTTTCCAAATTATTCATATTTTTCGGGCTGCCGGAATTGCCGCCGCGCACCCACAGCAAATTGCCGTTTGCATCGTACTTGGCGACGAACGATTCGTAATTCACGCCCGCCACGCCGTTGTCGTTGAGCGTGATGTTGGCGTTCGCGCCGCCCTGCAAAGTTAAAGTTTTGACGAACGAGCCGCCGATATAGACATTGCCGCTTTGGTCCACCGTCAACGCCGTCGCGCCTTCGATGGGAATATTGACTGCTCCGGTCGTCAAACCGCTGCCTTGCCGCGCCCACAGCGGTGTGCCGTCGGGCGCGTATTTGGCAACGAACAAATCGAAATCCCGCGTCGCGGTCAGCGTCGTCGCGCCGATTGTCAAAGTTCCGGTAAATCCGCCGCGCACATAACGATTGCCAGCCGAATCGAAAACCGGCGAGCCGATTTGCGTGAAGCCGTCGCCGCCGATTTGCTGCGCCGTTTTGAAAACGGGTTTGTTTGACGGATTCATCAAGCCGGTCATTTTCGATTTATCGGGCTGGTCGCGTTTTTCAGCCGTCACCGCAACGGGCGCGGTCAACACGCTGCCGACAATTGCCGCCGCGAACAAAAAGCCGAAAATTGACAGCGCAAACGACGGTTTGAAAGCGAATCCCAAAAGTTTCGGCAAGCGGGCGCGTTTTGGCTCAAGATTTTTGCCGAAGCGTTGGCGCAGCAAAACGAGCAGCGTCCAAAGTCCGCCGAGCAGAACGAGAACTGATAACGCAAACGAGAAGCGCGAGCGCATCGCCGAATCACCGCCATCGAGTCCGTTTGGCGGCGGCTGATTTCGTTCGTATCTGATTTGCGCCACCGCAAAATGTCTTTTTTCTCTGGCTTCAGCCGGTCGTCCGTTGCTGCCTTGTTGACGAATTTGACTGCTGTAACCGGACTGACAGCCGGGATCGCCGGCGAAAACTTTTTCTACCGGCGAAAGCAGCGGGACAATGAGAAAAGCAACGGCGAGCAGCCGCGTGCAGGCATTAATAAATTTTAAGTTACGCATATTCGTCGTAATTCTGTTTGTGAATAATTTTGCCCGTTTCAAATTATCTGACTTTTAAAAAGGGAAAAGAGAATGTTATGAGAAGTCAGGAGAAACAAAACGGGCGTTTTATTTCTCCTGACTTTTGACAGATGAAAACACTTCCAAAACAGTGTTATTGATCGCCGGTTTGTCTCCATTGTTCGGCGCGAAAACCGTTTACGCTTGTGCGGTTGCCGCCGAACCGATGAAAAAGAGCATCGTAAGCAGCATTTTGAAATGTTTGTTCAATAGACATTATTGGAAATAAAACAATTCTTCAAGATTAGTAATATCAATAGTTTGCATTGGTTGTCGAAATGTTACTCGCAAGTTGTGCAAACCACAGGCAATCTCCATCACAACATCCGAA
>JAJAZE010000066.1 GCA_026785925.1 Pyrinomonadaceae bacterium | reverse complement strand
GCGCGGCACGATTTCCTTGACGAAAACCACGCCGCGCCGCGTTTCGTCGGCGGTTTCGCGTCTGACGTAAAAACGCAGATTGACTTCCTCAAAATTTGTGTGAAACGGCACGGGAATTTTCAAAACGCGCACGTCGAGAAACATAAACGCGACCAGACTGACAAAACATTTCCCGTCGTGAAAATCGAGTTCCGCGCCCGGCGGCACGAAATCAGCCAGCAAGTCGGGCGAAATTTCATAATTCGCCATCACCAAATCCTGCCATTTTGCAGTTAGAAATTTTCTCATTTATAAAATCAATCTTTTGTCGCCCGCGCGTCGCGTAACTCGTTCGCGGTCAAAATATTCGAGCAGCGGAATCGCGTATTTGCGCGAAATTCCGGCGATGTCTTTGAATTTCGCCATCTCAAGCAAACGATCAGCCGAACGGTCGGCGAACTCGCGGATTTTGGCGATTAGACTGACGATTTCACTTTCGGCGAAATAAAATTCGTCGGAGATTTTCACGACCTCGCCGGAGTTTATCAAAAGCTGAAAAACTTTGCGGGCGTGCGTTTTGTTCGTTTTCGTGCCGCCGACGGCATCGCTGATCGCGTCTTCGAGTTTCGGAACTTCGAGTTTCGCGGTTCGGTAGATTTTTTGCAGTTTCTCGCGCAGCAGTTTTTCATCGGCGGAAAGTTCGAGGTTGTGCGCCGCCGACCTGATCGTATCTTTTTCGGCTCTGATTTTATTTTCCGTTTCGAGTGCGGCAAGCGTCGTTTTAAAAATCTCCGGCGCAAGAGCCGCGAAAATTTTCTCGCGCAGAGTTTCGCGCAGAATTCCTTTGGCAAGCGGTTCCCGGCGGTGATGATTTTCGATTTCCGTTAAAGTTTTCGCCTTCAAATTTTCAAACGGCGTTCGCGCGACGTAAAAACTTTCGGCTTCGATAATCGCTTTTTTGCCGACGTTTTCGGCAAGCGTCTTTTTCAAAACATCATCGCGCCAGCCGGTTCGCGCCTGCAAATTCTTTCGCGTCAAACCGCGCTCGCCGGCAGTTTCGAGATAGAGTTTCAGTTGCTTGGCTTGATCGTTTTCGGCATCGGCTTTGATTAAATTGTTCAGATATTCGCGGATGCTTTCCGCGTCTTTTCGGCGATGTTTATTCGCCGCGTTGTCCAAAACTTTTCCGCCCGCAATCGTCATTTGCGGCGAGTAACTGCGAATGATAAATCGCTCGTTGGGAATCGTCGCCACCGGAATTTCAAGCCGCAACTGCACGAAATCTTTTGCGCCGTGTTTGATTTCGTTCGCTTCATTTAAAACTTGCACTCGCGCCAACGCTTCAATCGTGCCGAGATGAACGCGCACGCGCTGACGCGATTTCAAACTTTTTTTCGCGCTCTCTAAAACTTCGATCTGCGCGTCGAAAATCTGCGTCGGGCGCAGGGTATTTTTCTCGCAGACCATCATTCCGCGTTCGATTTCCGCGTGTTCGATGCCGCCGAAATTGACGGCGACGCGCTGCCCGGCGTGAACCGATTTAGCGGCTTTGCCGTGCGTTTGCAGCCCGCGAACACGCACGTTTCGCTCAAACGGCAAAATCTCCAACTCGTCCGCTTCATTGATTTCGCCCGCCATCAAAGTTCCCGTCACGACCGCGCCGAAACCTTTGACGCTGAACGAACGATCAATCGGCAGGCGCGTGACCGTTTCGTTTTTTCGCGCCGGAATTTTAAGCGCGATCTGACGCAAAGCCTCTTTGAGTTCGGCGATGCCCGCGCCGGTTTTCGCGCTGACGGCAATGACGGGCGCATTTTCCAAAAAAGAGTTTTCGACCAGTTCCGCCACTTCCAATTTGACGAGTTCGAGCAGTTCTTCGTCAACCAAGTCGGTTTTTGTCAGCACGATCAAACCGCTTTTGATCTCCAGCAGACGGCAGATTTCATAATGCTCGCGCGTTTGCGGCATCACGCCCGCGTCCGCCGCAACGACGAGTGCCACGAGGTCAATTCCGCTGGCTCCGGCGAGCATATTTTTAACGAATTTTTCGTGTCCGGGAACGTCCACGAAACCGATGCCGACATCGCCCAACCGGAGTTCCGCAAAGCCGATGTCAATCGTGATGCCGCGCTGTTTTTCTTCGGGCAGACGGTCGGCATCAACGCCGGTCAAGGCTTTGACGAGCGCGGTTTTCCCGTGGTCAATGTGTCCGGCAGTGCCGACGATAATATCCAAAGTAAAAAAAGTTTAACGGGAAACTCGCCGCGCCGCAAATCTGGTTTTTTTGAACGGCTTTCTGATTCTGATTGCGAAAAATCAACCCACGAAACACCACGCAGCGGCACGAAAAGAATTTTTGATTTATTTCGTGCCGCTGCGTGGTGTTTCGTGGTTAAAATTTCTAAAGTTAGTTGACCAATTCAAAATCAATCTGCTGAATTTCCGGTTCTTTCAAGGCATCGCCGCCAACGGAAATTTGCAGAACGTATTTGCCCGCCGCCATCTCGGTTCCGAGCAGAAACGCGCCGCCTTTGTTCAAACGCTG
>JAJAZE010000065.1 GCA_026785925.1 Pyrinomonadaceae bacterium | reverse complement strand
GAACAGGCTTCGCGTTCGTGAACTTTTCCAAAGAATTCAAATTTGAGTTTAATCGAAATTTTGTTTTCGCGCTCACGCGCTGACGGCGGACGAGAAAGGTTTCGCGCTCCGACTTGAGCATTCGCCCTAACAAAAAACTGCTGTTATTAAACGGCTCGCAATACTTTTTCAATTTCTTTTTTATCGGGAATTTGTTTTAATTACTGCAAAGTTCCCTTAAATAACTTTCAAACAATTTAAATTTAACCAGGAGATTCATTATGCAGCGGATAGTAGTTTCATTTCTGTTCATCATTACTTTAAGTGTGGTTTTTGTCGCCGCGCAGGACAAAACGGTCGCCGATAAAATCTGGCGCGAAGTTGACGACACGACGCTGACCCAAAAACAGCTTCAGCGTCCGATTATTCCAAACTTTTACCGCACTTTTGAAGTCAACAAAACCGCGCTGCGAAGTTCGCTTCAGCAAGCACCGCTGGAATTTACCGAAGCCGCCCGGAATAAATCGGCTGAGTTGACACTGCCGATGCCCGACGGCACAGTCGCCCGTTTTGCCATTGAAGAATCTCCGATTATCGAACCGGCACTGGCGGCGAAATTCCCTTCGATTAAGACTTATCGCGGCAAAGGCATTGACGATCCGGCGGCGACGGCGCGATTCGATTGGCTGCCGAACGGATTTCACGCGATCATTCTTTCCGGCGCGGGAACGATTTTAGTTGATCCGTATGCTGTCGGCGACACGGATAATTACATCGCTTATTTCAAAAGCGATGCTGACAAAACCGGCACATTTTCCTGTGATGTCAAAGGCGGCGAGGTCGGACAGTTCACGACTCTGCGAGATTTTCTGCCCGACGCGCCGAACGTCGTCTCCGGCACGAACTTGCGAACTTACCGGCTGGCACTGGCGGCAACCGCCGAATACACAAATGTTTTTCGTCAATCGGGCGACACCGACGCGCAAGCCAGAACCAGAGCTTTAGCTGAAATGGTGGCGATTATGAATCGCGTGAACGGTGTCTACGAACGTGAGGTGGCGATTAGATTGGTTTTAATCGGCGGCGAAGATTCGATTATTTATACCGATTCGGCGACCGACCCGTATACGAATGAAAACGGTCCGGCGATGCTCTCGCAAAACCAAGCGAACCTCGACACGATTATCGGCGCGGCAAATTACGACATCGGACACGTTTTCAGCACCGGCGGCGGGGGCGTTGCCGGATTAGGCGTTCCGTGCCGCACTAATCTGAAAGCGCGCGGTGTCACCGGACTTCCGAATCCGGTCGGCGACCCATTCGCCATTGATTACGTCGCTCACGAAATGGGACATCAATTCGGCGGCGAACACACCTTCAATGTCGGCAGCGGAAGCTGCGGACCGCAGCGTTCGAGCAATGCTTCGTATGAACCGGGCAGCGGCGTGACAATTATGGCTTACGCCGGAATTTGCAGCGGACAAAATCTAGCCGGCAGCAGCATTGATACTTTTCACGTTAAGAGCATCGAGCAGATCGTCGCTTACAGCATCGGTACGGGCAACGTCTGCGCCGTGACGACGGCGACCGGCAACACGCCGCCGACGGTGACGGTCGAAACGGGTTTCACTATTCCGAAACAAACTCCGTTCTCTCTGACGACGACCGCCAGCGATGTCAACAACGATACGCTGACATATGATTGGCAGGAATACGATCTCGGCGCACCAGCCAACAGCGCGGCGGAAAATTCCGACACCGACGGTATGCCGCGTCCGCTGTTCCGTCCGTATCTGCCGAATACCAATCCGACGCGCACGTTTCCGAGACTGCAATATATTCTGAACAACGCCAATATGCCGCCGACTTTTACCGGCTCGCGGCTGACCGGCGAGATTCTGCCGAGCATTGAAAGAACGATGATTTTCCAAGTGACCGTCCGCGATAATCGCGGCGGCGGCGGCGGTGTCCGTTCACGCGCGGCAATCGTCAACATTGATGCCGCCAGCGGACCGTTTATCGTCACCGCGCCCGAAACCGATGTAACCTGGACGACCAACTCAGCCCAAACCGTGACCTGGAACGTCGCCGATACGAACAACGCGACGGTCAACGTCCAAAACGTCAAAATCTCGCTGTCAACCGACGGCGGCAACAATTTCCCGTTCGTCCTCGCCGAATCAACGCCGAATGACGGCACGGAAATTATCAACGTCCCGAACACCGGTTTGGGATCGAATCAGGCGCGAATAAAAGTCGAAGCGGTCGGCAGCATTTTCTTCGATATTTCCGGCGTGAATTTCACGATTATTTCGTTTGTGCAGCCGAATCGCGCTCTGTTCGATTTTGACGGCGACGGCAAAGCGGACGTTTCGGTTTTCAGATCGTCAAATAGTTTTTGGTATCTGCTTAATTCGCAAGCGGGCGTTTCGGGTGTCCAGTTCGGCGCATCAACCGATAAAATAGTTCCGGCTGATTACGACGGCGACGGCAAAACTGACCTCGCGGTTTATCGCGGCGGAATCTGGTATTTGCAGCGCAGCCAACTCGGATTTACCGGTATTCAATTCGGCACGGCGGAAGACATTCCCGTGCCTGCCGATTACAGCGGCGACGGCAAAGCGGAAATTGCTGTTTTCCGTCCGTCGAATGGAGCCTGGTATATTTACAATCTGGCGACCAATCAAACGAGCGGCGCACAGTTCGGATCAACCGGCGACAAACCGGTCGCGGCGGATTACGACGGCGACGGCAAAGCCGATTTAGCGGTCTTTCGTCCGAGCAGCGCAATCTGGTATTTGCAGCGAAGTCTGGCAGGATTTACCGGCGTGCAGTTCGGCGGCGCAAACGACAAGATTGTTCCAGCCGATTACGATGGTGACGGCAAAGCCGACATCGCGGTTTTCCGCCCGTCGAACGGAGTCTGGTATATAAACCGCAGCCAACTTGGACTGACCGGCATCGCTTTCGGACTCGGAACCGACATTCCGACACCGGCGGATTACGACGGTGACGGCAAGGCTGATGTGGCGGTTTATCGCGGCGGTATTTGGTATCTGTTACAAAGTCAGGCGGGCTTTACCGGCATTGCGTTCGGCACATCCACCGATGCGGCGGTTCCGAATGCTTACGTTCGCTAGTCGAACAATTTTTGATTTCGGTTCTAAACTTAAAAGGCTTTGCTCAAAATGGGCAAAGCCTTTTTTATTTACAGTTTCTTTTCCATTACCCAATCAATCTGCGCGTCGCTGCCGAGTTGAAAAACGTGATTGCCGACTTTGCCGAAGCCGAGTTTTTCGTAAAACTTTTGGGCGCGCAAATTATGCTCCCAAACGCCGAGCCACATCGTTTCGTAATTTTTTTCTGTTGCCGTCCTAAAACACTCATTCATCAATTCTCCGGCGATTCCCTGCCCGTGAAATTCCTGCAAAACGTAAAGCCGGCTGAGTTCGATGGGATTTTTGTCCGCCACGCATTCTTCGGTCGTGCGCTCCTGCAATTTCGCGTAACCGATCATCGCGCCGCCGATTTCCGCGATAAAAAACAGCGTGTCCGCGTCGGCAAGTTCGCGCCGCGTCTGCTCGACGCTGAAAGCCTCGCTGACGTAGGAGTGCATATCTTCCGGTTTATTCAAAGGATTGGCGGCAAATGCGTCGTTGAAAATCCGAATCGCCAGCGGCGCGAGCGTTTCGGCATCGGCAATCGTTCCGCACCTGATTTTTAAGTTTTTTTCATTCATATCGTCAAACTCTTCAAAGTAAAAACATTCTACCGAAAGCTAAATAAATCATACACAAAATTTTCCCGAAAAATTAATTCACAATTTCAAGCGTTTTTGTGTATAATTCTGCTCGTGTTCGATGCTTGCAAATTTCTGCAATCCATTTTAATTTTTTGGGCATCTATTTGGTAGATTTAGATGCTTGCTCGCCCCGGCAGTTGTTCGCTGAACAAAAAACCAAAACCGTTCGCGCCGAACTTTTGCCCCAATTTCTAAAATTCCTAAATTTCAAAATTCTTTGGAGGAAATATGTTTTTAAAATCCGGTTTGTTTCGCGTAGTCTGTGCTTTTTGCTTGGCTCTGACGCTTTCGGCGGCGACTTTCGCCGATACTATTCGTTTGAAGGACGGCAGCATTATCAAAGGTAAAATCGTCAGTTTCGGCGGCGGTAAATTTACCGTCAAGGTCGGTGCGCGGCAGATAAATTATTCCGCCGCCGAAGTCGAATCAATCACTTTCGACGGCGATTCGATGCCCGCGACCAATATCAAAACATCAGCCGACACTTCGCCCAATACGGATAAAGGCTCGACGGTCATTACGGTCGGACAAAACACCAAACCGATCAGTTCGCCAACGATTTCGCCCAGAGTCAATACTAATCCGACGACTTTACCGCCCAAGCCGATTGAAATAAATGTTAAAGTTTTAGCCGATAATTCCTCCAACGGCTGGTCAAATTCGGGCTGGGTCGTTCGCAAAGGTCAAAAAATAAAAATCATCGGCAGCGGCAGCGTTTCTCTGGGCGGCGGACGCTACACGACGGCGAACGGCATCGCTTCGCTGTCCGATAAAGACAAATTGATGGCGCAGGAATCTACCGGCGGACTGATTGCCGTCATCGGCGACAACAACAACGAATTTATCTTTATCGGCGATTCCAAAGAATTTACCGCGACCCGCGATGGCGCTTTATTTCTCGGCGTAAATGAAGGAAATCTGAGCGATAATTCGGGCGTGTTCGACGTGAAAATCGAAATCAGCCCGCAAAGCTAAAAGTGAAAGAGTGAAAAAGCAAGTCGAGCAGCAAGCGGCTCGCTTTTTCACTCTTTTACTTTTTCGTCTTTTTTGCTTTACTTTATTCCAACTAAAAGCCGACAGTTTGTATCAAAGAATCACGTTTTTTAGAAAGGAAAAAATCTATGCAAATTGTTTCACCGCGAGCGATTTCAAAAGCATTGGTGCTGTTGATTGCTTTGTGCCTGACATCAAACACGATTTCTCACGCGCAGTCGCGCCCGCAGAAAGGCGAGCAGCCGACGAGCGGCGGCAAGAAAAATCAGCGTCCCGTTCCGAAAACCGAAGCCGAAATCAAGGCGGAAGAAGAACGCCGCAAACTCGAAGAGGAAGAAAAAAACGCGATTGTTGACGAGGAAGTTTTGAAAATCAAAACGAACATCGTCAATGTCGACGCGGTGGTTTATAACAAAAAAACCGGGCAAATCATCACGGGTTTGAAGCGGGAAAACTTTGCGGTTTTTGAAAACGGCGTAAAACAGGAAATCACCAATTTCGCCACGCCCGAAGCTCCGATTACGGTGACGATGGTCATCGAGTTCAGCAAATGGACGGAAACTTTCGGCTCTTTCGGAACGCGCGGACAGGAACAAGGAACTTTAGAAGTCGTGCGTCCGGTCGCATATTTTACTTCCAAGTTTATCAAACCGCCAAACGATTACGCTTCGGTAATTGCCTTTGACATTCGCCCGACACCGATTACCGATTTCACGAACGATCCGGTGCGGCTTCAGCAAACCGTCAATCTTCTTTTGCGAAACAATCCGGCGTTTCGTGAAACCAATTTGTTCGACGCGCTGAAATTTTCTTTGGTCGGCGGCAAAGGCGATGCGGTCGTTTTGGACAATTCAAAAGAGCGATACGCCCAATACGGCGGAATGGTTAGCGTCAAAACGCCGCGCCGCGCCATCATTCTGGTCGCTTCCGGCATTGATACGTTCAGCCGCATCAATTACGG
Organism: Pyrinomonadaceae bacterium; assembly: GCA_026785925.1. Taxonomy (GTDB): domain Bacteria; phylum Acidobacteriota; class Blastocatellia; order Pyrinomonadales; family Pyrinomonadaceae. The sequence continues at coordinate 10,038 of JAJAZE010000065.1, read as the reverse complement.
CGAAGCTCGTAAAATTATCCAGAATTCGGGTATTCCGATTTACATTATCGGCACGGCGAATCTCTTTCTCAAAATGTATGAGCAGCAGCTCGGAGCAACCGACGGAATTGACGGTTCGCCCGGTAGAATGACTTTTCTGCAAGCCGCCAACACGATGAAAACATTCGCCAAAGAATCGGGCGGAGCGTTTTTTCCGGTAACTTTTCCGGGCGAGCTGCCGTCAACTTTGCAGTCCATCAACAATCTGATGCGAAGTCAATACAGCATCGCCTACGATGCCGCCGACAATCGTGAAGCGGGCAAGAAATATGTTCTCGACGTAAAAGTTGATATTGACGGCGACGGCGTTTACGAAGAAAAAGGCTATGTTATTCAGCATCGCCCGTTTTACGTTTTGCCGAAAGCGGAAGACAAAGGGAAAAAGTAATGCCTGTCATTTCGATGTTCTATGGGATCGTCGTTTAGTTCCAAGACGGCAGTTAGAAGATGTTTGAAAACTCGAAACCCGATTGACTGAGGCGAGTAGTTGTTCATTGTCAATTATTAATTGATGAACCGAGATAACCGTTCATTGTTTTGTTTTTCTGCTCAAAGCAATGAACAATTAATAATTGATAATTTACAATAGCACTCGCTTATCAACTGATCTCCTGAGTTTTCAAACAGTTTCTTAAAGTTAGTCCAGGCTTGGGTTGAAATTCATAAAGACGAGTTAAGAGCAAATTGGTCGCTTGCCGTCGAAGGAAATTCTCCTTTTAAGGTTGACCCGCTAAAGTAAAAATTTATGCACCCGGACGTTACCGAATTTGAAATTCTTTCGGATTACAAAATTAAAATCGCTCTTTCCAACGACAGAACAGGAATTTTCTGCGTCAAACCTTACCTCGAAAAAGGCATCTTCACCGAATTAAAAGACTACAATTATTTCAAACGAGCCAGAATAGAATACGGAACTATTACTTGGGCAAACGGACAGGATTTTAGTCCCGAAACGCTTGAAATGAAAATGGAAGAAGCCAACTGCTAAAAAGTTTTTACGCCGCCGCTTTTTACACGCCGTAAATTTTCAACTTAAATTCATCGTTGGAAGTATAAATTTCGACGCGCTTGCCGGAGAAGTATTTCGACGAGCGAATAATCATCGGCAAGCCGCCTTTCGGAATGTTCGTGCCGTATTCTCTTTTGGAAAATATCGAAGCGATTTGCGGATTCAAACGCTGTGTAATGCCGTAGCGAATAGCGCGGGAAGCGGGCGGTGCGAAGCCGTTGGTGCGGCGCGGATTGACGATTTCGACGGCGTTGTCGTAGATCAAAACGCGCGTCGGAATGTCTCGAATCGCCAAATCGCGGTGCATCAGCACATTGGCAACGGCTTCCCGAACTGAAAAAAGATGGTAACTTGCCCGCGCCTGCACTATGGTATTTCCTTCGGTCGTTAGATTTTTCTGACGCGGTTTGTCTTTCAACAAATCGCAGTATCGTTCGATAAACCGCAGCACGGTTTCGTAAAGATAATGCAGATTGCCGTTTAATTCGTTCTTTTCGACGAGCTGTGCGCTGCCGTTTTCACCGGCGTAGCGGGCGACGGTAATCTTAAAATGCGGCAGCATTTCGGTGACTTTTTCGCTTTTCCCGAACAAGATGACTCCGGCGACGGTCGGGATAAATTCGTCCGTGCCGCCGATTGCCAGCAGCAAATCTTTTTTCAAAAAATCGGCGGTTTGATAAATATTTTTGCCCAGCACGTCGTCTTCAAAAGCGTTGGCGAAAGTCCATAAAAGTCCGTCGTCGAAATCGTTTTCATCAATCTCCTGAAGCGGAATATTTTCGTAAGCCAGCGGGCGAATTTCACTGAGCCAGTCGGATAATTCGCCGCGCGAAACTTCGCGTTTCTCCGCGCCGACGCGCAGATAAAATCGCCCGTCGCGGGTGCGATACGGGCGGCGTTTGCCCTCGACATCTAAAACCACGAGCCGTCTGCCGTTATCGTAGGAAATGTTATCAATTAGCGGCAAGAGCGGCGGGTAAATTTCTTCGCGGCAGATGCGGACGAGTTCCGCCTGCACTTCTTCCGGGTTTCGCACGCCTTCGACGTGCAGATTGTCGGTGACACCGAAAATCATCGTGCCGCCGTCGGTGTTGGCGAGCGCGACGATTCCTTTGGCGATTTTCTCCGAGTTGGAGAGTTTGACCTTGAGTTCCAAATAAGTGTCTTCGCCGCCGCGAATCAGGCGCAGAAGCTCCGTCCGCGTCGTTTGCGGCGCGGGCTGATTTTGAATATATTCCTGGAATGAACGATCTGCGGCAGGTTCAGAACGCTGGTTATACCGAAATTTTTTGCGTGGCATTGCGCTTCGGCGTGCTGATTTTTGTTGAGACGGCGCACGTTTTTCAGAAACCGCCCGAAGGTATTTCAGGGAAAATGCCTTGCTGGAATTCAAATTTTCAACTCTTTTAATTGAAACATTTATAAATTAAAAAGTAAAAGATTAACCCAAATACAAATGTTTAGTAATTTTTAAGTTCGCTTCCGATGATTGATGCTGCGTCAGTTTGATTTGCGATTTTTGGCAAATTTCCGCAAACTAATCGAGTTCTTTTAATTTCAAACCCAACAGTTTAAAAAAGTGGAAGCGGAAGTCATTACAACTTACGTCGGACTCGGCTCAAATTTAGGTGACAGAGCCGGTAATTTACTGCTCGCCGTGCGCGGTTTGATGGAGGCGAGCTTTACGGTCTGCAAACTTTCCGCGATTTATGAAACCGAACCTTTCGGTTTGGTGAACGGCGAAGAACACGCGCCGTATTTGAATATGGTCGCCGAAATTCACGTCACGAGCATTTCGCCTTCGCAGATGCTGGCGCGAATGCTCAGAATCGAATATCTGCTCGGTCGGCGCGATAAAAACTTAAAAAAGCCGCGCACCGTTGACCTCGATTTACTGCTCTACGGCGATTTGCAGATGACGACGGAGTTTTTGACCGTCCCGCATCCGCGTCTGCACGAACGGCGATTCGTTTTAGTGCCGCTCGCCGAGCTTGCGCCGCATAGCATTCATCCGATTATCAAAAAATCCGTGCAGGAAATTTTGCAGTCGGCAAAAGATTATTCGATGGTCAAGCGTTGGTATCCAACTTGATGGAAAATGGAAAATGGAAAATGAAGATTAGGAGATGAAAATGGAAAATGTTTCTAATCTAAACTATTTTATAAAAACCGTGTGAAATTCAAAATTGACGTTCACATTATCTTTTCTTCATTTTCCAGTTTCCATTTTCCATTTTCCATTTAATTTTATGGCGTATTTACAACCGGACAAACCCGAAAAAGTTTATCTGCCCGCGATTCGGGCGGCAAAAGATAACGGCGAAAAATTGGTCTGCCTGACGGCTTACGATTACCCGACGGCGCGGATCGTGGATGAAGCGGGCGTTGATATGATTTTGGTCGGCGACAGCATCGGCAACGTCATTCACGGTTACGGCAACACGATTCCCGTTACGCTGGACGAAATCGTGACCGCTTTAATCTCCGTCAAACGCGCCACCGAACGCGCGATGGTGATCGCCGATATGCCGTATGGAACTTATCACGTTTCCGAAGACGAATCGGTGCGAAACGCGCTCAAGCTGATGAAATACGGCGGCGCGGAAGCCGTCAAGCTCGAAGGCGGACGCAACCGCGTCGAATTAGTTAAACGATTGGTCAACGAAGAAATTCCGGTGATCGCGCATATCGGTTTAACGCCGCAATCGGTCTATAAACTCGGCGGCTATCGTGTTCAGGGTCGCACGGCTGAAGCGGCGAAACGCTTAATTGAAGACGCGAAAATGCTCGAAGACGCAGGCGCGTTTGGGATTGTTTTAGAACTCGTTCCGCGCGAAGTCGCCGCGATTATTACTAAAAATCTGGAAATCTCGACCATCGGCATCGGCGCGGGCGCGGAATGCGACATTCAGGTTTTGGTTCTGCACGATCTGGTCGGAATGACTTTCGGCAGACAGCCGCGTTTCGTCCGCCAATACTCAAGCGTCCGCGACGTGATGACCGAAGCGATTCAAAACTGGACGAACGATGTCAAAAGCGGTGCTTATCCGAATGAAAAGGAATCTTACGGTTTGACGGAAGAAACGAAAAAAGAATTGGAAAGCAAGTAACTAAGCAGGTAAGCAAAAGTTTCAAGGTATTTTGAAAAGTTCAGAGTCCAAACGCGGAACGCACTTGGCGTTTTCGCCGCGCTTCGCTGGCGGAAGACACGCTCAAGCGTGGACTATGAACGAAAGCAACTGCTTCATTACTTTTGCTTGGGTGCTTAATTGGTATTTTGAGATATAATTGCCTGGTTTCAAAATCGAGGTTTAACTATGATACCGAAAATTTTAGAAAATTCGCGGCATAAAATAGTCGAGATTTGCCGGAAATATCAAATCCGCGAACTTTCGCTTTTCGGTTCGCAGGTGCGCGGCGATTTTTCCGCCGACAGTGATTTCGATTTTCTGGTCGAGTTTGAACCGGACGCGGAAATTGGCTTTATCGAGTTCGGGCAAGTTCAGGAAGAACTTGAAACAATCGTCGAAAAGCCGGTTGATCTGGTTCCGAAAAAAGGTTTGAAGAAACTAATCAGACAAAAGGTATTAGACGAATCAGAAATTATTTATGCGGCGTGAAGAACTCTATTTACAAGATATGACCGAAGCCGTCAGCGCAATCGAATATTTTTTGTCAGGCATCGAGAAACAAGTGTTTTTCGAAAGTGATTTACTGCAAAGCGCGGTTTTACACAAACTTTCCATTCTCGGCGAAGCGTCCGCTAGAATCTCCGAAGAACTGAAAAACCGTTACCCGCAAACGCCTTGGAAAAAAATCGTCGGATTTAGAAACATTGCCATTCACGTTTATTTTTCGATGAACTGGGAAATAGTTTTGGCGGCGGCGACAAAAGACGCTCCAGCTTTGAGCAAACAAATTTTATTGATTCAGCAAACCGAATTCCCTGATTCTCAATCGAGAAACCAAGAATAATGGAAATTATCAATCGCCGCGCTCGAATGTCTTCGCTGACGCGCAAATTGCGGCGTGAAAATAAAACTATCGGATTTGTGCCGACGATGGGCGCACTGCACGAAGGTCATCTGAGTTTGATCGAAGAAGCGCGGCAGATGTGCGACATCGTGATCGTCTCGATTTTCGTTAATCCGGCGCAGTTTAACGAAGGCGCGGACTTTAAGAATTATCCGCGCGATTTGACCGCCGATGCCGCGCTTTTGACCGAATATCAGGTTGATTACATCTTTGCGCCCGAAGAACAGGAAATTTACGGCGAGGGATTTTCAACTTACGTCTACGTCGAAAACCTGACTGAAACTTTAGAAGGCGCGTCGCGTCCCGGACATTTTCGCGGCGTGGCGACGGTCGTTACGATTCTCTTTAATACGATGCGTCCCGATTACGCTTTTTTCGGACAGAAAGACGCGCAGCAAGTCGCCGTCATCAAACGCCTGACGCGCGATTTGGGCTTCGACACGGAAATCGTCGTCGGGCGCACGGTGCGCGAAGAATCGGGTTTGGCGATGTCTTCACGCAACGCTCGTTTAAACGCGGACGAACGCCGGCGAGCTTCGATTATTTATCAGGCATTACGCCAAGCCAAATTAGCTATTCGAGAAGGCGAACGAAACGCCGCGCGGTTGACGGAAATCGTGCGCGAAAAGATTGAAACCGAACCGCTTTCCCGGATTGATTATGTAGCGATAGTTGACGCGGAAACACTCGAACCGGTGGAAAGAATCGGTGAAAACGCCGTGCTGATTGCGGTCGCCGCGCGTTTCAGCGGCATACGCTTGATTGATAACACAATTGTTAACCGCCGACCATAAACTTCCCGCTCGAAAGCAGTCTTTGGCGATAAATCTGCATCTAAATGAGCGAGTTTCCGGGAAGTTTTGAAACTCGCTCATTATATGAAAAACATTAAATCAGTCTTGACGATTTTAAGTTTTGGATTCTTATTTTCGCTGGTGGTTTCGGCGCAGACTTTGACCGCACTCGACGGCGGAAAAGTTGACGTGCAGAGTCAAAAGGGAAAAATTGTCGTTCTGGCAATCGGCGCAAGTTGGCTGCCGCTTTCCAATCAGCAAGCCTTGATTACCAACAAACTCGCCAAGAAATACGCCGGGCGCGAAGTTGTAATTTATTTCGTGGCGACCGATTCGACTTCGGCGAAATCGAAAAACTACGCGAGCGACGATGAATTAAGCGATTTTGTGACGCGCAATAAACTGACGGTCGCCGTTCTCCGCGATTCGGAAGGCGGACAAACGCTGAAAAAATACGGCGTTGACCAACTGCCTTCGTTCGTCATTCTGGACAAAGACGGCAAACCGGCGACCGAAGCCTTCGGCGGCATCGGAACCGACCCGAAAAACGACGTTACGATCCACATTGCACAGGCGATTGATAAAATTTTGTAACTTCAGCCGAAGAAAAAGCGCGAAAAAGAGAGTAGATAATCTGCTCTCTTTTTGCTTTTAAAAAGTTTGCAATAATCTGAAAACCAAATTGACCGGCAAGCCGACGACGTTCCAGTAATCGCCTTGGATTTGTTCGATGAACAGCGCGGCTTGGGCTTGCACGGCATACGCGCCTGCTTTGTCGAGCGGTGCGCCTTTTTGGACGAGAAACTCAATTTCTGCGTCGGAAAGCTCGGCAAATTTGACGCGCGTTCGCTGTAAATCAATCTTCGTTTCGGCATTTCCTTCGGTAATTTTAATCAACGCAATTCCCGTTAAAACTTCGTGCCAATTGCCGGACAGCATTTTCAGCATTCTTCGCGCGTCCGTTAAATCTTTCGGCTTGCCGATAATTTGATTTTCGATGACGACGATGGTGTCTGCGCCCAAGACCAGCGCGTTTTGATGATTCGCAGCGACGGCGAACGCTTTTTCCCGCGCCAGTCTTTGAACGTAATCGGCGGGATTTTCGCCCGGCAATTCGGTTTCGTCAATGTCGGCGATTTGTTTCTCGTATTCCCAGCCGACCGCCTTTAAAATTTCGGCGCGGCGCGGGCTGGCGGAAGCTAAAATCAATTTCGGCGGATTAATCATTGAACATTTATCATTGAACATTTATCATTTATAACTTGTTGACTGTTAAATGTTCAATGTTAAATGGGTGACTGATAAATGCAGGAACTTTTTCGCGCACTGCCAAAACTTCTGAAAGAATTTGAAGATACGGAAGAAGTCCGCGAAGCCGTCGTGTTTGCCGCGTGGCGCAAAATCGCGGGTGAAAGTTTGTCCGAACACACGGTTCCGTTTCGTCTGATGAAAAAACATTTGATCGTCGCCGTCGCCGATAAAATGTGGAAACGACATCTCGAAAGTTTGAGCGGACAGATGATTTTTAAACTAAATTCCGTTCTCGGACAAGCGATTGTGACGTTTATCGAATTTCGCATCGAAGCAGCGACGCTGGCAGCGGAACGCGCCGCGCATCGAAAAAATCAGTTGACTGACGAACAGCGGCGAGAAATCGCGCTCGATGAAATCACGCCGAAACTGCGGCGTTCGGCAGACGCGATCAAAGACGACAATCTGCGTTATCAATTTCTACTGGCGGCGGGAAGCTGTCTGGCGCGAAAAAAGAGAATGAAATAAATCACAGATTCCTCAATCAGGATTTGCCGCAATAAAAATTTCGATCAATTGTTAATTTTATGGACGTTAGAAAAATTGCAAAACTCGCGCATCTCGAAATCACAGAGGAAGAAGTCGCGCTCTACACGCCGCAGATGGCGAGCATCGTCGGATATATCGAGCAGTTAAACGAACTCGACACGGAAAACGTCGAACCGATGCTCGGCGGTTTGACCAAAGAAGGCGAAGCGACCGACACGCGCCGCCAAGACGTGCCGCACGAATCTTTAGGACAGAAAAAAGCATTAGATCAAGCACCGGCAGCGGTCGGCGGACATTTTCAAGTGCCGAAAGTTTTATGAAGTCAGCAGTGAGCAGTGAGCATTTAGCAGCAAGTTGGCAGAACATCTTTTTTTTCTGCTTACTGCTCACTGCTTATTGCTCACTAAGCTGCCGTGTTCCAAATTTAGATAAGCCCGAATGCACGGCGGCGGCGCAGACGGTGAAAGAATTTTATTCGTTTCATTTCGGCAACGAGATGAATTTTTCGCAGGTGAATTTGAAGCGGCGCGAAAAGTTTTTGACCGGCGATTTGAAACGGCAATTGGTCTTGCAGCCGGACGGCGCGAGCGACTATTTTACGGCGACAGACGACTATCCGAAAGCATTTCGCATTGGCGAATGTGCCGTGACAAATGAAAATAAAACCGTTTTTCAGGTCGTGCTGTTTTGGAGAGACGACACCCGAAACGAACAACGCGAAATAAAAGTTGAAGCAGTTAAAGAAAACGAAAAATGGTTGATTAACAAAATTTTTTAGTAATGAGCGAAATTAAATCGAATATCGAGAAAACATTGCACAACGCCGAGCGGCTGAACGGCGAGTTGAATTCTTTTTTGACCATCGAGCGCGATTACGCGCTGGAACGCGCCGCCGAATTGGAAAAAAGTTCCGATGAAAAACCTTTGCAAGGTTTTGCCGTCGCCGTCAAAGACAATATCTGCACGAAATTTTCGCAGACTTCGTGCGGCTCGCGGATTTTGGGAAATTATCGTCCGCAATACAACGCGACGGCAATTGAAAAACTGCTCGACGCAGGCGCGATAATCATCGGCAAAACGAATCTGGATGAGTTTGCGATGGGTTCGTCAAATGAAAATTCGGCATTCGGCGCGGTCAAAAATCCCTGGGATACGGAGCGCGTTCCCGGCGGCAGTTCCGGCGGTTCGGCGGTTGCGGTCGCTTCGGGCGTGGTTCGCGCCAGTTTGGGTTCGGAAACGGGCGGCTCGGTGCGGCAGCCGGCGGCGTTGTGCGGAATTGTCGGATTTAAGCCGACTTACGGCAGAATTTCGCGTTTCGGGTTGGTCGCGTTCGCCTCGTCATTAGACCAAATCGGAATTTTCGGGCAAACCTCGAAAGATGTCGCCGACGTTTTAGGCGCGATTGCCGGACGCGATAAAAACGATTCGACGACGGCTGAGGTCGAAGTTCCGAATTATTCCAAAAATCTCGATGACGATATTAGAGGCAAACGAATCGGCGTTCCGCGCTCGTTATTCGGTGAAGGTTTAGACGACGAAATCAGAGACGCGGTCGAGCGGGCGATTGATAATTATAAAAGTCTGGGCGCGGAAATTGTTGATGTCGAGTTGCCGAACGCCAAATACGGCATCGCGGTTTATTACATTATCTGCACGGCGGAAGCGTCTTCAAATCTCGCCAGATTCGATGGCGTGCGTTACGGCTTGCGCGCCGAAAACGCCCACGCGCTGCGCGAAATGTATATGAAAACGCGCGAAGAAGGTTTCGGCGAGGAAGTCAAACGCCGGATTATGCTCGGCACATACGTTTTATCTTCCGGCTATTACGACGCTTATTACGCCAAAGCGCAGAAAGTTCGCACACTTTTGAAAAAGGATTATTTTAAGGCTTTTGAGAAGTGCGACGCGATTTTAACGCCGACCGCGCCTTCGACGGCGTTCAAAATCGGTGAAAAATCCGACGATCCGCTGGCGATGTATCTGAGCGATATTTACACCGTTTCGGCAAATTTGACCGGCACACCGGGCATCTCGATTCCGTGCGGTCTCTCGGCGGAAAACTTACCGATTGGTTTGCAACTGGTTGGAAATCATTGGTCCGAATCAACTCTGCTGAACCTCGCAAACGTTTATGAAACGAATTTCCCGCTGGGCGCAAAACCGAAAATCTACGCTGAATGATGCGGTAAAACAGCCGCCGCGCAAGAAATATCAAATAACCCGAATGAAGCCAAAAGCTAATCATTGTAACTGATGTTACGCAAAACGAGAAAAACCACTGGAGCGCAATCCGTCCCGGTTGCCATTGAGCATCGCTTCGGTGCGAAAAAATACTCGCTGCGATGAAAGCTCAAAGCCTGT
>JAJAZE010000064.1 GCA_026785925.1 Pyrinomonadaceae bacterium | reverse complement strand
GTTTTAATCGAAGAAACGCGGATTGACGGAAAACCTTTCGACGTTTCCGCCGACGGCATTCGTGTCGAACCCAATCAGGTCGCGCTCGAAATTGATTACACCGCGCTCGGTTTTGTCGGCGCGGAGCGAATGCGTTTTCGGTATCGTCTCGAAGGTCTCGACGAAGCGTGGACGGAAGCCGGAACGCGCCGCACGGCTTATTTTTCGCATCTGCCCGACGGTGAATATACGTTCCGCGTCGCTGCCGCCAATTACGACGGCATCTGGAACAACGAAGGCGCGACTATCAGAATCGTCATCGTTCCGCCGTTTTACCGCAAATGGTGGTTTTACGCGCTCGCCGCTGCCGGTGTGTTCGGTTTGATCACGCTCATTTACTTTTTACGTCTCAGGCAGCTTCACGCGCTTAACGAAAACCGCGCCGAATTTGCGCGGCGGCTGATTGAATCGCAGGAAGGCGAACGTCATCGCATCGCGCTCGAACTCCACGATTCAATCGGGCAAACTCTCGCCGTTATCCGCAACCGGACGCTGATGGGTTTAGACACTGAGGAAACCGGAAAAATGCGTGAACAATTAGAGCAAATTTCCGAAGCCTCGACTCTCGCGCTTCAAGAAACGCGGGAAATCGCCCGCAATCTGCATCCGGCGCAAATCGAAAATCTGGGGCTGACGGCGGCTCTCCGCTCGCTCGTCAAATCGGTCGAAAGCGCGACCGGATTGAATTGCGTTGCCGACATCGGCGAAATCTCACAAAAAAATCTTCCCTACAATGCCTCAATCAACATTTACCGCATCACTCAGGAATCTCTGAGCAACATTATCAAACATTCCGGCGCGAGCTTCGCCGGTGTCCGACTGCGGATTGAAAACGAAAAACTCGTGCTGACAATCGAAGACGACGGACGCGGATTCGCCGACGGAACGAATCCAAACGGACTCGGACTGACCGGAATGCGCGAACGCGCCCGCATGATTGATGCCGATCTGACAATTGATTCGCACCCCGGCGAAGGCACAAAAATCCGTCTTGTGCTAAATCTCGGCTGATGATGCTTGCGCTCTCCGTTTTTTATCCCAACTAAGTATTTATACTTATCTAAAAATGAGTATTTTTGCCTATTAAAAATGAGTATTTTCCTATCTATCCATCAAGCCCGCCACCTTTTACACTAATTCTTATTAGCAATGTTGGAAACAGAAAAAATGATGATTTTGATTGCCGAAGACAATCCGTTGATGAGGAAAATGATTCGTTCTCTGGTCGAGGACCTCGATTCGGAGATTATCGAATGCGCGGACGGCGCGGCGGCACTTCGTTTATACGAAAAATATCATCCCGATTGGGTTTTGATGGACGTTGCGATGCGTCCGGTGGACGGACTTGTCGCAACCCGGGCGATTACCGACCGTTTTCAGTCGGCGCGCGTGGTAATCGTTACTGAACACGACGACGCGGAAACTCGCCGCTGCGCTTTTGAAGCTGGCGCGAGCGAGTTTTTCGGCAAAGATTATCTGCTGCCGCTGCGCTCTCTGATAAAGTCCGCAGGCAATTCTGAAATTTCCGGCAAAGGAACTATTTAAGCATTCTTAAAACCATTTCAAAAAGGAGACAAATTTAGATGAAAATTAACATATTTAGTATTTTGACGTTTTTCTGTGCCATTACTCTAATCGGCATTTCAGGCTCGGAAGCATACGGACAAGAAATAAATCTGGCAAGAAATCCAGGGGTAAAGGCGTATCAAACTTCCGCGAATACCTGGGATTATAGAATCGCCGGTCCCGCTACAAAAGCCATTGACGGAGACATCGCGGGCGGGCTTGGGGATCAGAGAATTGTTGAAACCAAACCTGATGACAATAATGCCTACTTTGAGGTTGATTTAGGTAATTATTACAAAATTAACAAAATCGTAATTCACCCGCGAACAGACAATTGCTGCACAGATAGTTTTAAACCGGCTGTAATAGTTACCGATCAGCCGCTTGACGCAAAGCCGATGGTGGATGATGCAAAGATAAGCTATTCATCTACTTATTCCGAGTTTGTCACGTCTCCCATTAGCCAAAAAAAGGTGATAGAGACCAAGGGAAGTATCGGAAGATATATTCGTCTGCAAATGAAAGGATCCGACCAGATCGAGTTAGCGGAAATTGAAATTTTCGGCGATCAGACGCCGGTTGCTGGCTACAAACCAAATCCCGGCAAAGCGTGGAACGCAGTTCTCCAAGTTCCCTTCGACCCGAATTACCCGAATTTTCTCGGAACTGATCCGGGAAAGAATCCCGCATACTACGGAACTTTACAAGGTTCTCCTAAAATCGTCGTCGCAAAAAATTCCGCGATGAGTTTCGACGTTGCTTATCAAGACCTTTATGAAACCGGCAAAAAAATCAGGATCAATACCTACGAAAAAAATGGGGCGGGTTTTAAGAAAAACTCCGCAGAATCAACCGAAGTGGAAGGCTTAGGAACTTTCGCCGGATTCGCCAAAGACGCAAGCAAAAATCGGTATGTTTTTACCAGTGAACCATGGACGGATTACAATCAATTAGTAAAAGCTCAAGTTACTAAAATTCCTTTCAAGGGAAGCCCCGAAGCGATCTGGGATGCGAAATACTTTGAACCCGGTAAAGTTAGCCTTACCACCGGCGTTAAATCATTGATGAACGGGTTTTTTGAGGGAACAAGCAGACTGGTCACAGCGGGAAACTCTCTCTTAATTACGACAAATATTTACCCGTCGCATCCTTATCAAGTCATTTTGGACACGCAGGATAAATCAAAAAACACGAACCGCGCCTTTTTTGAATCAATGAATCAACATAATTTCGGTCAGCGCGCGATTTTTGACGGGTCGGATTTTGTGATTATGGAAAACAGAGATCACGACGTTACCGTATCTTTAACCAAATTGAGTCCTGAAAAAGTTTTGCCCTTAATAGACGAAACACTAACCGCCGAACAACGCGCAAACTTGACGGAAAAACAAAAATGGGATGGACATCCCGGTCCGTTTACGAAAAGACTTTTCTCGGTTTATTCGCACACCAATTTCGGTAACAACACCTATACCGAATTGGGCAACGTTGAAAAAGGATTCGGCGATAATGGTTATCTGGTTTTATTTGCCGGCGAGCGCGATTGGGACTACAAAATGACTGGCTACAACTACGAAGAAAAGAACCGGGCGCCGAATATATTGAGTCCCAGAGACATCGGGCTTGTCCACGTCAAAAAAGATTTCGATAAGGAAACTGCGAACTGGCTCAACAGCAAAGGCGAGAGGTCGATGTGTCCAATGAAAGTAGATAATTCAAACTTCATCAACAGCGGCGGAACGACAAAAACCGTGAAATACAAAGCCGCTAATGACGGATGGGACTGGAATACTTACAACTGCTGTTCCTGCCGGGATGAGATCAATGCCGGACAAACCGAAAGAACACTGGTAACGAGCGGTGTCAATTGGATTACGAAATTCGGCGTGGATTACGAATCGAGAAAAACCAAGGCAACCGGCGAATTCACATCCGTTAATCACCCTAAATTAGTACGTATTTCCACAAATAAATACATCGTTCTCTGGGAAGAATGGAAAGCCGAAATCGGTCAAACGAAGAAAACATATGTAACGACTAAAGCCGTCTCGCTAACCTTGAGCGGTAGCAACGATAAAGTCCAAATTCAACCTTCTGCAATTAAAGACATCGGCAAAGTTCGCCTGATGCCGGGAGATGATGCCTTTGAATTTGACGGCAAGGCGGCGTGGGCGGTCGGTGATTCGACAAAAAACAAATTGATGTTCTACACCGTTGACGGCGCGCTCAACGTCGCTTCGTTTGAACTTGAAATTTAGTTCATTGATTCGGTAAGCAAACTGAATTTTGTGTGATTGAG
>JAJAZE010000063.1 GCA_026785925.1 Pyrinomonadaceae bacterium | reverse complement strand
TGCTTCTTTATCTTTGTTGATTGCCACGATGGTTCCCGCGTTTTTCATTCCGACGATGTGCTGAATCGCACCGGAAATGCCGAGCGCGATATAAACTTTCGGCGCAACGGTTTGACCGCTGGAACCGATTTGCCGGTCAATCGGCAGCCATTCGGCATCGCAAATCGGACGCGAAGCCGCTAAATCCGCGCCGAGAATGTCCGCTAATTCCTGCGCCTTGGCGATATTCTCCTGCGATTTAATGCCGCGCCCGACGGCGACGATAATCCCCGATTTCGACAAATCAACCGTCGCTTTGGCTTCCTGAAAAGGTTCTTCCGGGATCATCCGAATTTCGCCGATTTCGACTTCCATCGTTTCAACCGATGCGCTTCCTTTTTCAGCGTTATCGCCGCGAAACGCGCCGGATTGAAACGTGACGAAATACGGCGCGTCGCCTTCGACGGTGACATCGGCATCTAATTTTCCCAAGAAAATGCGGCGCGTCAGCACGAGTTTTCCGCCGTCGGTTTTGTATCGAATGCAGTCACCGACAACTTCTTTGCCGAGCCGCGCCGCAACTTTCGGCGCGAAATCGCGCACTTGATAAGAATGCGCCATCACGACGAACTGCGGACTCGTTTTTTCAATTATTTGCTGCCACGCATCGGCGTAACCGTCGGGCGTATAAATATCTAATTTTTCATTTTTCGCCACGATAACTTTTTCCAAATCGTATTGGGCGATTTCCTGCGCCAGCGCGCAGTCTTTGTCGCACGGAATCACGGCGGAAACTTTCAAACCCAAATCTTTCCCGATGCTCTGCGCGGCGGCAATCGCTTCGAGCGAAATTTTATTTAAAACACAGTTTTTATGTTCGATAAATACTAAAATGCTCATAAATTTGTTTTTAGTTTTTAGTTTTTGGTATTTGGTTTTGCTTTTGGCAATCGCTGTTAAATTAATCAGCCAAAACTTAAAAACGAAACGCCAAAAACTAAAATCAGATGACGCGAACCTCCGTTCTGAGTTTCTCGACCAACTCGACCGCGCCGCGTTTTGCGTCGCCGTCGCCGAGCATTTGCGTCTGCTTGGATTTCAGCGGCAGATAAACTTTTTCGATGTGCTGCGCCGCACCGAAAGATTTGGCTGACGGCGCAACTTCACGAATTTCCTTTTTCTTTGCCGCCATAATGCCTTTCAAACTGGCATAACGAATCTGCGAAATTCCCGACTGAATCGTCAAAAGCGCGGGCAGTTGATAAGAAAACCATTGATACCAGCCGCTTTCGAGTTCGCGTTTCAAGCGCAGATTGCCGTCCAGATTCGAGTGGTCAACTTCAATCACAATCGTCGCGTGCGGAATGCCGAGCAGTTCGGCTAAAATCACCCCTGTCTGCCCGTAACTCGCGTCATCGGACTGCAAACCAGTGAAAACCAGATCGGCGTTTTCATCCCGAATCGCGTCGGCAATCGTTTCGGCGATTTGATACGGCGAAAGACGATTTTCGTTTTCGTTGATAATATGAATCGCCCGGTCTGCGCCGCGCGCCAACGCATCTTTTAGAACGGATTTCGCCGACTGTGCGCCGAGTGTGCAGACGATGACTTCGCCCTCGCCTTTCGCTTCTTTCAAGCGCAACGCTTCTTCCAGAGCGTAACCGTCGGATTCGTTCGTCTGGTGCGCGATGTCCGATTCGTCAATCCATTTTTCGTCTCTGCCAATCCGCAAAACCGCGTCTTTATTGGCTACCTGCTTCATTAAAACAATGATTTTCATAATTACTTTTCAGAAAGTTTCCTGATAATTGATTTCGCTAAATTTTCATTTACTTCGTTATGTCTTGGAATTGGCTGAGACTGCTTTGTTTTCGGGTTTGAATACCAATCATGATTTCCTCCGTGCCGCACCAGGACACAGCCCTTTTTTTCTAGTCGTTTTATCAAATCACGCCTTTTCATCAGGCAATAACTAACTCCTCAACTTTTTTGATAAAAGGAACTTCGTCTGATTCAATATCAGCCAAAAGAGATTTTAAGTTTTCAATTAACTCATCTTTTGAATAACCTTGAGTTTCATAATCGGGATAGTCATTCAAAAAACCGATAAAAAAATTGCCGTCCTGCCAAAATGTATATCGAAGTGTTTTCATAGTTATTCGTTGTAACGCTTGAAAATCAAGCAAGCATTAGTTCCACCGAAACCGAAACTATTGGAAAGCGCGTATTCGATTTCGGCGTGGCGGGCTTGGTTCGGAATATAATCCAAATCGCAGTTCGGATCGGGAAATTCGTAGTTGATAGTCGGCGGCAAAACATTTTCGTGCAGCGCGAGAACCGAGAAAACCGCTTCGATACCGCCCGCCGCGCCGAGCGCGTGTCCGGTCATTGATTTAGTGGAACTGACCGGAATTTTGTAAGCGTATTCGCCGAAGGCTTGTTTGATCGCCATCGTTTCAAACTTGTCGTTATACGGCGTGGAAGTTCCGTGCGCGTTGATGTAGCCGATTTGTTCGGGCGAAATTCCCGCGTCTTTGATGGCTTTGAGCATCACCCGTCGCGGACCCGAACCGGTTTCGTCGGGGGCGGTAATGTGAAAAGCGTCGCCGCTCATTCCGTAACCGACAATTTCGGCGTAAATCTTCGCGCCGCGAGCCATCGCAAAATCCAATCCTTCTAAAATAATAATGCCCGCGCCTTCGCCGCAAACAAAACCGTCACGTTCCAAATCAAACGGACGCGAAGCGCGTTTCGGGTCGTCATTGCGCGTCGAAAGCGCGCGCATCGAAGCAAATCCGGCGACCGACATCGGTGTAATTGCCGATTCTGCGCCGCCGCAAATCATCGCGTCGGCATCGCCGCGCTCGATATATCTAAAACTATCGCCGATGGCGTGTGCGCCAGCCGCGCAAGCCGTCGCCGTCGCCGTGTTCGGACCTTTCGCTCCGTGCCTGATCGAAACATTCCCCGCCGCCAGATTGACGATTGACTGCGGAATAAAAAACGGCGAAACGCGGTCGGGTCCACCCGACAATAACTTATCGTGTTCGCGCTCGATTGCCCAAAAGTCACCGATGCCCGAACTGATATAAGTTCCGATCATCTCGGCGTTCGAGTCGTCAATTTTCAATCCGCTGTGTTTGATGGCTTCGTCTGAAGCGGCAATCGCAAAATGCGTGAACGCGCCCATTCGCCGCGCTTCTTTTTTCTCAAGGAAATTTAATGGGTTAAAATTTTTGACTTCCGCCGCGATTTTGACCGAATATCTTTCCGTGTCGAATTTTTTGATGTAATCCGCGCCGCTTTCACCGCGCAGCATTGCCGCCCAAGTGGAGGCGACATCGTTTCCGCACGGCGTAACTAATCCGAGACCGGTGACAACTACACGACGTTTCATAATAAATGAGAAGTGAGAAGTGAGAAATGAAAAGTGAAATCTCACCTCTCATTTCTCACTTCTCACTTATTTTAAGCGTTTTTATGCTGCTCGACGTAAGCGTAAGCGTCACGCACACTTTGAATTTTTTCCGCGTCTTCGTCCGGGATTTCAATATCGAATTCCTCTTCAAAACGCATTACGAGTTCGACTAAATCCAGCGAATCCGCACCCAAATCTTCAATGAAGCGGGCGTTTTCGGTCACTTCCGCTTCGTCAACTCCTAATTCGTCAACAATAATTTGTTTAATTTTCTCTTGAACTTCTGACATATTTTCTCCTGTTTCCTATTTTTATTATTGGAAGTCTAAAAAGTCTCGGAAGTTTAGGAAGTTTAGGAAGTCTGGGAAGTCATCGAATTTTACTTCCGAGACTTCCGAGACTTTCCAGACTTCCGAGACTTTTCAGACTTTCCAGACTT
>JAJAZE010000062.1 GCA_026785925.1 Pyrinomonadaceae bacterium | reverse complement strand
TTCTTGTCAAACGCGCTTTAGAATATCTCGACAGTCTGGCGCGGGAATCCGAAGACGATTCGCAATTGCAATCGGAACTCGCTGTGGCTTACGAGAAAATCGGCGACCTTCAAGGCAATCCCTCAAACCCGAATTTTATTGACACCGACGCGGCGATTGAAAGTTATGAAAAGGCGCGGCTGATTCGTTTAACATCGCTCGAAAAAAATCCGAACGACTTCGAGCAGCAGCGAAACTTGGCGGAGAATTACCGCGTTTCGGGCATCATTTACGGACAGGCGAACGATTATCAAACCGAATTGAAAAATTTGGAAGCGGCTGTGCCGATTTATGAAAAGCAGCTTGCCGCCCAACCCGATTCAAACGATTTACAATTCGCTCTGGCGCAAATCAATCACGACATCGGAAGAAACCGCAGCAACAGCAAAAAATACGCCGATTCTTTTCCATATTTTGAAACCGCGACGGCTTCGCTTGAAAAACTCCGGCGGCAAGACCCGAACCAATCGGATACTTTAAAACTGCTCGGCGATTGTCATATCCAGTTTGCCCTCGCGCTCTCCTGGGAAGAACGCCAAAAGGAAGCCGAAACGCAATCGGCAAAAGGAATAGAAATTTTTGAAGCAGCAGCGGCGGTCAACGCGAACGACGCAAATCTTCGCTCCGGTCTCTGGTCGGCGTATTGGCTGACGAGCAGCGTTTATGAAGACCAAAACGACCGGCTCTCGCACGATTACGCCTTAAAAGCGTTGCGGACTATACAGGAAACAGTCGAGCGAGACGCGGCGAATATTCACGCCAAACAGCAATTGGCAAAGTCCTTCTCGCGGCTCGGTCAAACTTCGACCAACACCCGAAAACCCGCCGAAGCCGTTTTATTTCTTGAAAAAGCCGTCGGGATTTTGCGAGAAATTACCGAAAGCCGCTCAAAAAACAAAGCATTGAAAACAGACTTGACGGTAATTTTAATGCGTCTGGGCGCCGCCAAAGTCGAACAGGGAAAGGTTCAGGAGGCTTTGGCTGATTTTGAACAATCCGAAACGATTCATCTGGATATACTAAAAATTTTCGCGGGCGATGTCCGTGTTTCCCGCAATTTAGCCTTGACGTATGAATCAATTGCCGAAACTTACGGAAAAATCGCCGAAAAGCAAAGCGGTGAAAAAAGCCTTTCGGCGCGGCTGACGGCAAAGATTTATTTTCAAAAAACTCTGGACATTCTTTTGTCTCTCGAAGCGCGAAACGCCCTCGCCGAACTTGATCGTAAGTTTCTTGAAAGAGTAAAAACAACATTGAAGCAATATTAGAGACCATCTCAAAAATCGGATACGATGTTTTGAGACGGTCTCTAATAAATCGTTAATCTGAATCGTTTCCCAGCCGTCGGTTTTATTGCCGGTTGCGTCGCGCTTGAATATGGCGATGGCGTATCGTGAAATCGGCGAAATTCGGATGATCCCGGAAGAACCTTTTCAGGAAGCCAAAGCGACGGTTGATTTGTCGAAATCGGGGATTATCGTCGCCGTCGGGCGCGGCATCAAATCGCAGGAGAATATCGCCAAGGCGCAGGAATTAGCGGACATTCTCGGCGCGGATTTAGCGGCTTCGCGTCCGATTTGCGATGCCGAATGGCTGCCAATTGACCGGCAAATCGGTTCCAGCGGTCAAACCGTTGCGCCGAAAGTTTATATCGCGCTCGGCATTTCCGGTGCGATTCAGCACATCGTCGGAATGAAAAACGCGGGAACCATCGTGGCAATCAACAAAGATAAAGAAGCA
>JAJAZE010000061.1 GCA_026785925.1 Pyrinomonadaceae bacterium | reverse complement strand
GCTCTCGAAAGAGCAGGTTTTAGCGATTGCGAAACTTTTTATCAGAAACTGAGCAGCCAAATCTGATCATTTAGAAATTATCTTGTAAATCGCTTTCTTCGTCCAGAGTCCAAGTGCGTTCCGCGTTTGGACTCTGGACGAAGAAAGCGATTTACAAGATAATTTCTAAATGATCAGATTTGGCTGCTCAGTTTCTGATAAAAAGTTTCGCAATCGCTAAAACCTGCTCTTTCGAGAGCGGTTCGTCGAATGCTTCAGTGATCGCATCGTTTGATAATCCGGCGAGTCCGGCGAGGTTTGCGCCGCCCTGCGTCGCATTGCCTTCGCCGTCATAAACGGCTTGCGTCGGCGCGGGCAGTGTGCCGCGTGAATCGCCGCTGATCCAGCCTTTTTCTCCGCGCAGACGGCGAACTTCCGCCGCGTGACGCGCCTCGACCGAATGAATCTGTAAAGCTACCGTCAAAATTTTGGCGTTGTCCTGCAAGTTTCCGGCTTGCCCTTTATAGGCGCGAACGCCCGTATCTTCCAACGCCTGCGAGACGGCGAGAAACGTCTGATAATTTCTGAAAACGTCGCCGAACGCGCCGCCCGCCGTAAAATCGAAATTCGGCTTTGCCGTTGCTTTGCTGCCCAAAACCGATTTCAAAAGCGCGACGTGCGCCGTTTCGTGTTTGCTGATTTGCTCGAAAACCGACCGCGAATTGCGCGGAATCAAACCGGAGGAACCGATTGCCGTGCGGTAAAATTCGTCTTCCAGATATTCGAGCGTCAGCGCGAAATTCAGCACGTCAGCGATTTTGCCGGGAAGTTTTTTATCCTGCCCGAAAGTTGTTCCGGCAAGTGCGCCGGTTGAAATAATCGTCGTCGCCAACGCGCCGGTCAACTTGTTGGCTTGGTTGATGTTTTCCGCTTTGGAAGTCATCGTGCCGACCAAGTCCGGGTCGAGATATTCTAAAATTGATTTTCTGATATTCATTTTTCCCTCCTTTTTAGCTGCGCGGTGTCGGCAGTTTTTTCGCCGTCACGGGTGTTCTGATAAAAGGTGCGGCGGCGGTTAAAACCTGCGCCGGAGTCAAGGCTTTGTCCAATCCGGTCGCCGGATCAACCGCGTCGTCGCCCGCAAAAGCCGCGCTCGTCGGTGAAATCAAATCACGGATAATCGCCGCGTGACGCGCCTCGACCGAGACGATTTTTCCCGCCAGCAGCAGAAAATTGACATCCTTTAAAAGCTGTCCCGCGCCGTTGTAAGCCGCTACGCCCAAATCTTCAAACGTCTTCGCCGTGCCGAGAACGCTGTCGCGGCTGTTAAAGTTGATCGCCGTAAAATTGACCTGCAACGCCGGAATCGCTTTTTTACCGAGCGCGGTTTTGAATAAATCGCGGTGCGCGATTTCGTGATCGCGGATGTCGGTTAAAATCGCCCGTTCCGCCGAACTCATTTGCGCGAACGGCGTAGCGATAACCTGGGTGTAAAAAGCCGCTTCGAGTTGTTCGAGAGCGTAGGCGTAATTCAAAACGCCCGTGTCGCCTTTGCCCAAATCAACCGAACGCGACTTGTCATCGTCAATCGGCAAACCGTGAAAAGCCGTTTTCGCACTGAGCGTTTCCGGGTTGAGCGCACCGAACGCGAACGCCGTCAAAACGGCGGCACTCGACAATTTGATAAACGAACGGCGGGAAGACAAACTCGTTTCTGCATCGAGATTGATCGGTTCAACGCCTGTCTTTAATGTTTTATCCATATTAATCCTCCTTGCTATTCGGTGAAAAATTACTTTCATAAATCAGTTCGTGTCAGTTTATTTCTCACCGTCATTAATTTCGACGGTTCGGCGATTGTAGATTCAAACTAAAAAAAAGTCCGCATTTCCAAATGGCGATTCAAATTGTTAAAATAATCGTTTCGGCGAAAGGCACGAATTTTACCGATAAGACACAATGAGCATTAAACAAATCACGGTGCGCGGCGCACGGCAGCATAATCTGAAAAATATCAACGTCGAAATTCCGCGCAATCAATTGACGGTTATCACGGGTTTGAGCGGTTCGGGCAAATCGAGTTTGGCTTTCGATACGATTTACGCTGAAGGTCAAAGGCGTTACGTCGAATCGCTGTCGGCGTATGCCAGACAGTTTCTCGACCAATTGGAAAAGCCCGACGTTGATTCGGTCGAAGGACTTTCACCGGCGATTTCAATCGAGCAGAAAACCGTTTCGCGCAGCCCGCGTTCGACCGTCGGCACGGTGACGGAGATTTACGATTATCTGCGGCTGCTTTTTTCGTCAATCGGTCAGCCGCATTGTCACCAGTGCGGTTTGCCGATTACGCGACAATCAACCGAGCAGATTGTCGCCAGCGTCGCCGAACTGCCCGAAGGCGAGCGCGTGATGATTCTCGCGCCGCTCGTGCGCGGGCGCAAAGGCGAGTTCAAAAAAGAATTGGAAAAACTGCACAAAGACGGCTTTATTCGCGCCCGAATTGACAACGAATTGCGTGCGCTCGATGAAGAAATCAAATTGGATAAGCGCAAAAACCACACGATAGAAGTCGTCGTTGACCGGCTGTTGATTAAAAGCGGCGTGAAGGAACGCCTTTCGGAATCGGTCAAAACCGCGCTCAAATTGACCGGCGGCGCGGTTCTGGTTTCGATTATTGACGGCGAGGAAAAACTTTATTCGGAAAAAATGGCGTGTATCAATTGCGGCATCAACATCGCCACTTTAGAGCCGCGCTCGTTTTCGTTTAATTCGGGTTACGGCGCGTGCAAAAAATGTCAGGGTTTGGGAACCGTTTTAGAAATTGACCAGAATAAAATACTGCCCGACCAAACGCAGATTGTCGGCAAACTCAAATTTCTCGCCGACACCGACAAAGCGGGCGGCAAGTTTTTGAACTCGTCGCTGACGGCGATTATCGAGCGATTTGTCGAGGACAGTCAACAGTTACCAGTCAACAGTTATCAGTTATCAGTTAGCAGTCAACAGAAGAAGAAACCGAAAGAATTGTCGCCTGACAGCGACCAAAAAGCCAAAAACCAAAAACTAAAAACCAAAGACCTTCTGCAACTTCAGTTTGCCGATTTGCCTTTGGAAATCTGCGATGCCTTCTGGAACGGCACGAAAAAGCGTCTGACTTTTCAGCAGGGCGGCTATAAATACGAAGCGGATTGGAAAGGTGCGCTGCGGGCGATGCGCGAGCGGATGGAAAATCCGCCGTCGGAAAAAGTCCGCCTCGCGCTCGAAGAATTGGTTTCGCCGGTTGATTGTCCGGCTTGCGATGGAAAAAGATTGCAGCCGGAAAGTTTGGCGGTTAAAGTCGGCAATCTCGGCATCGCCGATTACGTTTCGCTGACTGTTGACGAAGCAATTGAGCAATTCGATAAAATCAATCTCAATCAGCGCGAAGAGAAAATCGCGGGTTTGGTTTTAAAGGAAATCAAAGAACGTCTGCGTTTTCTGCAAGCCGTCGGTTTGAGTTATTTGACGCTTGATCGCGGCAGCGCGACTTTATCGGGCGGCGAAGGTCAGCGCATTCGTCTGGCGACGCAAATCGGCTCGCAACTGCGCGGCGTATTATACGTTCTGGACGAGCCTTCCATCGGTCTGCATCCGCGTGATAATCAGAAATTACTGGAAACTCTGCACAAACTGCGAGATTTGGGCAACACGGTTTTAGTCGTCGAACACGACGCGGAAACAATCGAGCAAGCCGACTACGTCGTTGATTTGGGTCCGCTTGCCGGAACGCACGGCGGCGAAGTGGTCGCCGTCGGAACGCCGTCGGAAATCGAGGGAAATCCCGAATCGCTGACGGGAAAATATCTGTCGGGCGCACTGAAAATCGAAGTGCCGGATTTGCGAAGACTGCCGAACGGCAGCCGAATTACGGTCAAAGGTGCGCGGGCGCATAATCTCAAAAACATTGACGTGATGTTTCCGCTCGGCGTTTTTACGGTCGTCACCGGCGTTTCCGGTTCGGGCAAATCTACGCTCGTCGAAGATATTCTTTATCCGGCACTTTACAAATACGTTTATAAATCGGCGGTCGAACCGCTCGCACACGATTCGATTGAAGGTTTGGATTTAGTTGATAAAATTATCGAGATTGACCAATCGCCAATCGGCAGAACGCCGCGCTCGAATCCGGCGACTTACACCGGACTTTTCACGCCGATTCGAGAACTTTACGCGCTGCTGCCCGAATCACGCGAACGCGGCTACAAAACCGGCAGATTTTCCTTCAACGTCAGAGGCGGACGCTGCGAAGCCTGCGAAGGCGCGGGCGTGAAAACTATCGAGATGAATTTTCTGCCCGATGTCTATGTTCTCTGCGATGTCTGTCGCGGCGGACGCTACAACCGCGAAACGCTTTCGGTCAAATATAAAGGATTTTCGATTGCCGATCTGCTCGATACGACCATCGAAGACGCTTTGCCGATTCTGGAAAATATCCCGAACATCAAAATCAAACTGCAAACGCTGCTCGATGTCGGACTTGGTTATATTAAAGTCGGACAATCTTCGACGACTTTAAGCGGCGGCGAAGCGCAGCGCATCAAATTAGCCAAAGAATTGTCGAAACGGGCGACGGGAAAAACGATTTATATTTTGGACGAACCGACGACCGGCTTGCATTTCGCCGACGTTCACAAACTGCTCGACGTGCTGCAAAGATTGGTTAACACGGGCAACACGGTGATCGTCATCGAACACAATTTGGATGTCATAAAATCAGCCGATTACATTATAGATTTAGGACCCGAAGGCGGCGCGGGCGGCGGTAAAATCGTCGCCGTCGGAACGCCGGAAGAAGTGGCGAAAGTAAAAAAATCTTACACCGGGCAGGCATTGAAAGCATTACTCAGCTAACTGAAAATTTGGAACAGATAGAAAATTATAGCCACATCAATTTCATAAATAGGAAATTTTTCTTCTCAATTGAAAATTTATTTACCGAATGACTTCGAGCATTTCCTCGACGGCTTTATAAAGTCCGACAAAAACGGCGCGGGAAATGATGTTGTGTCCGATATTAAATTCGGAAATTTCAGGAATGGCGGCGAGCGCGGCGACGTTTCGGTAAGTCAAACCGTGTCCGGCGGCGACGATTAAACCGTGATTTTTCGCTAATACGGAAGCGTTTTTGATGCGTTCGATTTCCGCCTGCGCTTTTTGCAAACCTGCGCCGTGCGCGGCGCGGGCGGATAAAGTCAACTCGGCATATTCGGCGGTGCAAAGCTCGATTTGTTGCGCTCCGGCGCGTCCGGCGGCTTCGATTTGCCGCTCGTCCGGGTCAACGAAAACGCTGGCGAAAATGCCCGCGTCTTTCAAAGCCGCAATCGCCGTTCGGACATTTTCGTAATTTCCGGCAACATCCAAACCGCCTTCGGTCGTAATTTCGTTCGGATTTTCGGGAACCAGCGAAACGGCATCGGGTTTGTAATCAACCGCGATCTTAATCATCGCGGCGGTCGTCGCCATTTCGACATTCAAATAAGTCGTGACGACTTCGCGTAAAATCGCAATGTCGCGGTCTTGAATGTGCCGCCGATCCTGGCGAATATGGACCGTAATGCCGTGCGCTCCGGCTTGTTCGCAAACGACGGCGGCGGTGATAATGCTCGGCTCGATAGTTTTTCTCGCTTCCCGAATCGTGGCAACGTGGTCAATATTGACGTTTAATTTTGCGGTCATTTAGTAATGATATTTACAAGCGACGATAATTAATTGCTCGTCGGTAACTTTATAAACAAGGCGGTGTTCATCATTAATGCGGCGTGACCAATAACCTTTTAAATCAGCTTTGAGCGGTTCGGGTTTGCCGATTCCGTCAAATGGATTTGTAGCAGTTTCGGAAATCAGCCGACGCAATCGCTCGAAAAGTTTCTTATCGGCTTTCGCCCATTCGCCGAATTGCTCGAATGCTTCTTGATGAAAAGTGACAAGTCTCATTGAAACTGTTCCTGCTCCGGCACGACGATGTGGCGATTAGCTTCCACGTCGCGGACGGCGCGTAAAAGCCGTTCACGATTGGCGGGCGAACGCATGAGATAAGCAGTTTCGTCGCGCTCGGAGACGATGATTTCAATTTCCTTGTTTTTGAACAACGCTTTAATGCTTTCCAAAAGTTTCTGGTCTAATTCGTCGGCGTTGATTTGGTAAATCGTTTGCATAGTTGTAATCAATTATACGCGCATTATTTTGTCTTGTCATAAACGCCGCATTTGGCGTTGCGGCGGATTTGCTTTAACTCGGTGAACATCCGGCGCGTGTCGCGCAGCACACTGACTTTCGAGCCTTCGACATTATTCCAGCGCACGGGAATTTCTTTCAAACGCAATTTGTGCAAAGCGGCGACGAAAAGAAATTCGACATCGAAGCCGAAGCGGTCAATCTGCATTACGTCGAGCAGCGGGCAAAATTTTTTCATATTAAACGCTTTGAAGCCGCACTGCGTATCGGCGAAAGGTAAGCCCGACATTTTTTTTATAATCAGGTTCATCACCTTTCCGCCCTGCTCGCGCCGCCACGGTTGATGCATTCCGATTAAACTTCTGTCTAGTGCGCGCGAGCCGAAAGTTACGTCATATTCGCCCGCCTGAATCGGTTCGACGAGCTTCGGCAGTTCTTCAATCGGCGTTGATAAATCGGCATCGGAGAAAACGGCGATCTCGGCGCGGGCGGCAAGCAAGCCGACTTTGACGGCGTAACCTTTGCCGCGATTCGCTTCATAACGAATGACTTTGGTCGGCACATCGGGAAAATCGAGCGCGGCGGTTTCGGCAGTCTCGACGGTGTTGTCTTGCGAGCCGTCGTCAACGACGATTAACTCGGCGGAAAGTTTTCCGCGTTCGATATAAGCGAGAATTTGCTTGACCGAATCGCCGAGTCGCGTCTGCTCTTCGTAAGCCGGAACGATAATGGAAATCGCAGGTATCATCTGACAAGATGCTAATGGTAAATTCTTGGCGGCAAAAAGTAAATCCGAATCAAACATAAAATAATAAACTCCTTTGCAAACAGTTCGTCGAATAAGAAAATAAAGACTCAAAGCAGGAAACTATCCGCAGAAATTTTCAATTGAAGTGCGGACGAACCGTCCGCACCTCAATTCGTCTTTACCGACAACCGGAAGCCGACTTTCGTCAACTAATTTGTGATATAGTTTTAAAAGTTTGGAGCGCGTAAATTGATGAGCAGAAAGTTTGGATTGATTGCAGTTATTTTAGTGATTATCGGCGCGATGTTCGGCGGAATTTTCGGCAGATTGCCGATTACCTCGTCGGCGGACGGCACGATCACGCAGGAAAAAATCGTCGCCGATTACCGTGAAGCCTTGCAGGTTATTGACTCGAATTACGTCAGCGGCGTTGACCACGAAAAGATTTCGGAAAGCTCGATTCAGGGAATGCTCTGGACGCTCGACCCGCATTCTTCGTTTTTTACGCGCGACGAGTTTCGCAAACTTTACGAAGATCAGTCATCGCAGTTTTACGGCATCGGCGTTTCGATTCTTCAGCATCGTGACGGCGTTTATGTGCAGTCAATAATTCCGAACACGCCCGCCGACAAAGCCGGACTGCGCTATGGCGACCGGTTCGTTGAAATCGAAGGCAAAGACGCGAAAAAATATACGAGCGGCGAAGTTTCCAAAAACGTGCGCGGCGAGCGCGGCACGACGGTTAATTTGAAAATCGAACGCGCCGGAACGAACCAGCCGATTGACTTTAACATCGTGCGCGGCGGCGTTCCGCTGCCTTCGATTCGCAATTATTTTATGCTGCCGAACGGTGTCGGCTACGTCGGTTTTACCGGCGGATTTCAGGAAACTTCAGCCGACGAACTCGACGAAGCAATTGCCCAGTTGAAAAAACAGGGAATGAAAAGCCTGCTGCTCGATTTGCGAAATAATCCGGGCGGACTTCTGCCGCAAGCCATCGAAGTCGTCAGTCGGTTCGTGCCGCGCGGTCAGACGGTCGTTTCGGTGAAAGGTCGTTCGCGCTATGCCAAGTCCGAAGAATTACCCGCCCTCGGCGATAAAACCGAAGATTTGCCGCTCGTCGTGATGATGAACGGCGGCTCGGCTTCGGCTTCGGAAATCGTCGCCGGTGCGATTCAGGATTACGGGCGCGGCATCGTCGTCGGCAGCGACAGTTTCGGTAAAGGTTTGGTGCAAAGAGTTTTTCCGCTGCCGTTCGGCACGGGTTTGACGCTGACAACGGCACGTTATTACACGCCTTTCGGACGTTCGTTACAGAAAGATTATTCGAGCGGTTCGATTTACGATTACTACACGAATCACGACGAAGACGAAGCGGCAAATGACGCGAAAGCGAAACCGGTCGCTGTTCCGGTCAAAACGGCGGGCGGCAGAGTTTTCAACAGCGGACGCGGCATCGAACCGGACATTAAAGCACCGGCACTGACTTTTACGCCGCTGCGCTTTCGGCTGAACGAAGCGGTGTTCTTTTTCGCCCGCCAAATCGTCGCCGGACAGATTAAGGGCTTTGAGAATTTCAAAGTTGACAAGCAAAATTATAATCCGACTATCGAGACAAACGATTTAACGATTAACGACAAAATGCTCGAAGCGTTGCGCGCGTTCATCGCCAAAGATAAGGAATATGGTTTGACGGCGGAAAATATCAATAGCCAAATTGACTATGCCAAATCGCGCCTGCGCGTTGAACTCGCCACCGCCAACTATTCGGATGAAGCCGGACGACAGGTTTTATTAGAAACCGATCCGCAGATTCTAAAAGCGATTGCCGCGATTCCCGAAGCCAGAAAGTTGACGGGAATTTTTACGGCAAATAAATAGTAGGCGAGAAGTGAGAGGTGAGAAGAAGTGAGAATTAAAACCGGTTGCGTGGTTTTGCTTCTCACTTTTTATTTAGAAAGCTAAATACTTCACCAATCCGCATAAACCGCCGCCGATAATGACGAGCAGAACATCTAACTTGAAAAAATAAAGCGCGGTAAATGACAAAACGGCGAGACTGAACGCGAAAATGTCCGCTTGTAGATTCGGGAAAATGACCGCTGCGCCGAACATCAAAGCCAGATTCAAAATCACGCCGACGACCGCCGCCGTTACCGCCGACAGTGCCGCGTTGAGATTTTTGTTATGGCGCAGTCGTTCGATATACGGCGCACCGGCGAAAATAAATAGAAACGACGGCAGGAACGTCGCGTAAGTGGCGAGCAGTCCCGAAATAATCGCGCTGAGAGTTTGATTGGCAAATGCCGGATTGTTCCAGCCGGTCATAAATCCGACAAACTGCAAAACTATAATCAGCGGTCCCGGCGTAGTTTCGGCGAGTGCCAACCCGTCAACCGCCTGCTCGGAAGTTATCCAGCCCGCACCGACCACCGCTTGATTGACATAAGCCAAAACCGAATATGCGCCGCCGAACGTCACAAACGCCGCTTGGGTAAAGAAAAGGTAAATTTTCATCAGCAAATTGTCGAAACCGATCAGCGAGATGAGGAGAACAAACGGCAGAATCCAGAGCAAAAGACAAGTGGCGAAAACTTTTAATAGGTGTTTTTTTGTCTTTGGTGTCCGATTTCCGAATTCCGGCGTTTGGCTTTTATTTGCCTCTTGTTCCTTTGACTTTGAACTTTGAGCCTTGAACTTTGAACTCAAAATCCCTAAAAACGCCGCGCCCAAAACTATCAATGGGAAAGGAATTTGCAAAAAGTAGATAGCGACAAATGCCAGAACGGAAATAATAACGTGCCAATAAGTCTTAAAAGCCTTTTTTGCAATTTTCAAAACGGCTTCGACGACGATTGCCACGACGACCGCTTTGAATCCGTCGAGAATCGCATTGATCTGCGGCAAATTTCCGTAAGCCGCATAGATGTAGGAAAGAATCAGAAGAAAAAAGATTGACGGTATCACGAAAAATGCGCCCGCGATGATGCCGCCTTTGATGCCGTGCATCCGCCAGCCAAGATAAGTTGCCAGTTGCTGCGCTTCGGGTCCGGGCAGAAGCATACAATAATTGAGCGCGTGAAGAAAATCTTCTTGGTCAATCCATTTTTTGTTTTCGACCAACTCACGCTGCATTATAGCGATTTGTCCGGCAGGTCCGCCAAAGGAAATAAAACCGAGTTTGAGCCAGAAGCGAAAGGCTTCGGCGAACGAAGGAAACAATAAATCGCTTTGGCTTTCAACCGCCGGTTTTAGTTCATTCGTCATAATTTCGATTGACACTTTTGCAGTATAATCGTTTTTTCGCTTTTGGTAACTTTACAAGATACGCGCATCGCCGCAAAATTTAATCTTCGGCTTTTTCGTGTTTTTTCAGGCATAGAGTAAAGTATCTTCAATAGCTGGATTATGTATAAACAAATCGGACTCATCACCGGCGGCGGCGACGCGCCCGGTTTGAACGCGGTGATTCGGGCGGCGGTTCGCACGGCGATTCGTGAATTCGGAATGAAGTGCGTCGGCATCGAAGATAGTTTTGAAGGGTTGATCGGCGATTTGAAAATCGTTAAACTGACGACAAAAAGCGTCGGCGGACTGCTTCCGCGCGGCGGCACGATTCTGGGAACGCGCAATCGCGGAAGTTTTTGTTCTTTTGTGGACGGGAAAACGGTTTTCCCCGAAGGAATTATCAATACCGCGATAGAAAATTTGCGAAAACTCGAAATCGAAGCTCTGGTCGTCATCGGCGGCGACGGAACTTTGGCAATCGCGCAGGAATTTCACCGGCGCGGCATTCCGGTCATCGGCGTTCCGAAAACAATTGACAACGATTTAGCCGCGACCGAATTGACGTTCGGATTTATGACGGCGATTGACATTGCCACCGAAGCTCTCGACCGTCTGCACACGACCGCCGCGTCGCACGACCGCGTAATGATTTTGGAAGTGATGGGCAGAAATACCGGCTGGATTGCTCTGCACGCCGGACTTGCGGGCAGCGCGGACGTGATTTTAATACCGGAAATTCCGTTTTCTTACGAGTCAATGGTGCAAAAAATCTTCTCGCGCGAAAAAAGCGGCTCGCGTTTTACCAATATCGTCGTCGCGGAAGGTGCGCTGGAAGTCGGCAAATCGGAAATTTATCAGGATCACGGCGACGGTTCGGCGGCTCCGCGTTTAGGCGGAGTCGGCGATTCGGTCAGACAGAAAGTTGAAGAGTTGACTGGCAAAGAAGCCCGCTGCGTCGTTCTCGGACACCTGCAGCGCGGCGGCAGCCCGAACGCTTTCGACCGGATGCTCGGCACGAATTTCGGCGCGTGCGCGGTGCGTGCGCTCGCCAACGGGCAAACCGGGAAAATGGTTGCTCTGCAAGCCGGGACGGTCGTCAATGTGCCGCTTTCCGAGGCTATCGCCAATATCAAAACCGTGCCGGTTGACGGTCAACTCGTTCGCACGGCACGCGACATCGGCATCTCATTTGCCGCGCCGAAGGAAGGGAAATTATAATCGGAAGTTCAAGGTTTAAAGTTCGAGGTTCAAAGTCAATGAAAACTTTGAACCCTAAACATTAAACTTTGAACCTTAAATTTATGGAAGCAATCAGAAAAAAAATACTGACCGAATTGGCGCAACTCGAAAACGAACTGCGTTTTTTGTTGCCGAAGGAAATTCAAAAAGCGCGTGAGTTCGGCGATTTGAAGGAAAATGCCGAATACAAAGCGGCGGTGGAACGCCAGAAAATGGTGATGGCGCGGGTCGTGCAGTTGAGCCAGCGTTTGAGCGAGGTCGAATCAATTGATATTTCAAAGATTCCGACCGACAGCATCGCTTACGGTTCAAAAGTCGTTTTATACGATCTGGACACCGAAGAAGATATTACCTACCGGCTGGTTACATCCGAAGAGAGTGCGCCCGAAAACGGCTTGATTTCAACCGTTTCGCCTATCGGTCAGAGTTTGATGGGCAAGCAGGAAGGCGACGAAATAAAAGTAAAAACACCGAAGGGCTGGCGCAATTTTGAAGTTAAAAAGTTGACCACGATTCACGAACAATAACAGTTATCAGTTATCAGTTATCAATTTGTTTGAATAACTGATAACTGATAACTGATAACTGATAACTGATAACTGATAACTGAAGAAATGTTTGAAGCAAGCATAAGACATTCTCTTTTGTATTGCTTCAAACCCTTTATTGTCAATTAGTTACAAGGCTTGGAAATATCTCAAAATGTGATATGTATCTAATAATGTAGCCGTTCGGCTGCAAAGTTCCGCTTTTAGGCTGCTTTTGCAAACTTTCTGTTTTCCATTTTCTTTATCGCATCGCGTTTGTAAGTTTCCGACGGGTGAGCATAACGGGAAATCGTTTTTAATCCGCTATGTCCTAAAATCTGCGATAACGTAAGCAAGTCAACTCCATTTTCGACGGCGCGGCTGGCGAACGTATGACGGCAATCGTAAAGCCGGAAAGACAGTTTGATACGTTTCATTGTCCGAATATGCATCTTGTCTATCGTTCCGGTTGCGGCTCGGAAATCTTCGTCGTTTTGCGGGAAAAGATTTTCACCTTTGAATCTTTGCAGGCGACCGCTTAGAACCGCCGATGCTTTGGCGGTCAAGTGAACTTGTCGGACCGCCGCTTTTGTTTTGCCCTTTGTAACTTTGAGCAAGCCTTTATCAAGAAACACTTCGCTTCGTTTTATTCGATAAATTTCACCGCATCGCATACCCGTTTCAAGCATTAAAATTGCTACGTCCTGGAGCGGCTGCGGCGCGGCAAGTAAGTAAATTTTTTCTTCGTCGTCTGATATAACGTGAAAATCCGCGTCATTTTCTTTCAGCAGCTTGACGGAACGCGCCGGATCGCTTCGCAGGACATCTTCATTAACCAGACGCTTGAAAATCTTCTTTAAGGTTATCAATTCACGGTTGACCGTGCCGCGTGTGATTTTGTCTTTGGTTTTTCTCGAAGTTTGTCCGCTTCGCCAAACGACAAATTTTTCAACGTCTTTCGCTTCGATTAAATCCGTTTTCTTTTTCCCGAAAAAATCCGTCAAGACTTGAACCGCGAACCGTTCGCGCCGCTCGGTTGTCTGTTCGGCGTGGCTCACCTTTGACCACTGGAGAAAATCACGCGCGGCGGCGGCGAACGTCGGCGCGTCCTTCTTCGGTTTGATGCCGATACGACCTAACGCTAATTCGTGCCGGAAAGCCGCTTCAATCGTTGCGGCATCGCGCTTGTTGGTTACTTTGGTTGACTGCTGGACAAGCTGCCCGTCAAAGGTGAACTTCATCTGCCAGTATTTAGAATTCGGGCGTTTATGTAGTGGCATTTTTCTTACTCCTTTCTTGAATGTAGCAATCGCATTTTGTGTTTGGATAAACGCACTTTTCGCAATATGGAATACCCTTTTTATAGTAGCGGTTTGCTCGTTTTTGCCGGTTAATCTCATCTTTATTTTTATTCACGAATTGCCTTTGACGTAAAGCGTTACTGCATTTTTCACAGTTTTTATTTTCGACATTTTTATTTTGCCGCTTTACCCAAAAGAAGTTTTTACAGTTCCGGCATTGCTTGATGCGTCTTGTGTCTATCTTTTCGTTTATCAAAATATCTAGCGGGTATTCTGTAAAAACTTGAATAACGCCTTCATTTATTATTAAGAGAGAATGCTCCACTACTTCTTTTTCCAGCAATCTCGCTTTTCTGGCATTCATTCTGACGACAAAAGTTAGCCCGTGCCGTGCAATTTTAGCCGTTTGAATTGCATTCGATAGCATTAGATAAGGCGCGATTATATGAAGAATCCCGTTTGGGTTTAACAAAAACTCTCTCCAAGTATTCCTGAAGAATTTTTCCGCAAATTTTTCGGGCGGCATTCTTGAAACTATTTCGTAAATCTGACCCCTTTTTTCTTTGAGCGCGGCTTCGGGACTTACCGTTTCATTATTCAAAATGCTCTGTAACCAATCGTTATTTTTTATAAATCCGTTAGGCAAAGCGGCAACTATTTCATAAAACCGCTTCCGTTGTTTCTCAATCCCTTTTGGTTGAACTAATTCAGCAAATAAATCGGAAAAGCCCGGCGGCATTGAATTAGCACTATTTAAAATGGCTTGAACGCTTGAAGGGCATTGTGAAATCTTTTCTCTTACTTTTGGCATAACAGCTTATTTCTCTAAT
Source organism: Pyrinomonadaceae bacterium (assembly GCA_026785925.1). GTDB lineage: Bacteria > Acidobacteriota > Blastocatellia > Pyrinomonadales > Pyrinomonadaceae. The sequence goes on along the minus strand of JAJAZE010000061.1, from coordinate 3,259 downwards.
ATCAAAAACAAAAGACTAAAACGAAATCAACTTTCTCTTGTAACTACTAATGAATAGTAGTTAATATATCTTAACAGCTTATACAAGGCTGTCAAATTAAGACGTTAGACAAAAATAAAATTTAAGGAGAATCACAAATGTTTGAAGTTTCCACTGTAAAAAGAAAGAAAGCGTATTCAATAAAGGAAGTTTCGGAAGAAACGTCATTATCCCAGCCCTTCGTCAGGCTGGAGATAAAACGAGGAAATCTAAAAGCAGCGCGATTTGGGAGCAGAGTTTTAATCACTGAAAACTCGCTCTCTCAATATCTAAATAAAGGAGAAAATGATGAGCAAAAATGAAAAAGGCATCTTTTGCAGAGATGCCCTTAATAACTTAACTAATACTATGAAACAAACAAATAATACACCAACCCAAAATAAATTTCAATCGGATTTGTTCGTAACCGAACGCCCGAAAAAAGTATTAGAGACAATTCATTGCTGCGATTGTCATCATACGCGACCGCTCGACGGCTACCGCTTCAAATTGATGCCGCTTTGCTCCGATTGCCGAACCGAAATGGATTTGGAAGTTCTTTCAAAACAAATCGAACGGAGGGCAAAACGATGACACCGCTTGAAACTGCAAAGGAATACCAACGGCGCGGCTGGCAGCCGATACCAATCGCCCATCGCTCGAAGAATCCGAATTTTCAAAACTGGCAGAATTTTCAAACGACCGAAGCCGACTTGTCAAAACATTTTAACGGCGCGGCGCAAAACATCGGCGTTTTGCTCGGCAGCAAATCCGGCGGCTTAACCGATATTGATTTAGATACGCCGGAAGCGGTCAAGATTGCCGATTACTTTTTACCGATAACCCAATCCGAATTTGGACGCGCTGGAATGCCGCGATCACACCGGCTTTATATTTCGGATTTCAAAAAAACCGAACAGTTTGAATACGTCGAAATGGTTGTCGAAATTCGTTCGACCGGCGTTCAAACCGTGTTTCCCGGCTCAACCCACGAAAGCGGCGAATCTATCAAATGGCACACGGACGGCGAACCGATCCAAGTGGACGCTCAAACTTTGCGCCGGTCGGTTGCGCGGCTGGCGGTTGCGTGTATTATTTCTAAGTTTTGGCGTGTTGGGATTCGCAACAAATTAACCCTTGCTTTAAGCGGCGTATTACTTCGCAACGGCTTTGATGTTTCAGAAACAGAGAATTTCATCCGGGCGGTTGGCGCGGCGGCGAACGACGAAGAAATTTCAGACAGGCTAAAAGCAATTGACGCGACGGCGCGAAAACTCGAAAGCGGCGGAAATGTTTATGGCTTTCCAAAACTTGCCGAATTAACCGATAAAAAACTTGTCGAAAAAATTTGCAAATGGCTTGAGATTGAACACCGGCAGACGGGCGAACCCGTTCACCAAACCGACGCGGCGAAACCCTTCAAAGCTGAAAAAGTATCGCAGGCGAATCAGATTTTATGCCTTGCCGAAGATATTGAGCTTTTCCATACTTCGGATGGCGAACCGTTCGCTTCAATCGAAGTCGGCGGACACATCGAAAATCATCGCGTTAATTCTAAAAGTTTTCGTGATTTTCTGTCGTATCAATACTACCAAGCAGACGGGAAATCGCCGTCAAGTCAAGCCTTGCAAGATGTAATTAACTCTTTGAGCGGTAAGGCGAAATTTGAAGGAAAAACGCAGGAAGTTTTTATTCGGCTGGCTGCTTTCAATGAAAAAATTTATCTCGATTTATGCAACGACCTTTGGCAGATTGTCGAAATCGGCGCGGGCGGCTGGCGAGTTATCGAAGCGACGGACGCGCCTGTTCGATTCAAACGCACAAAGGCGATGCTTGCCTTACCGATACCAACCGAAAACGGCGACATCGGCAAACTTAAAAGTTTTCTGAATGTTGATGACGAAAATCTAACTTTAATTCTCGCTTGGCTGGTCAATTGTTTCCGCCCTGATTTTCCGTTTCCCGTGCTTATCCTTAGCGGCGAACAAGGCGCGGCGAAAAGCACTGCGTCAAAAGTTTTGCGCGGATTGGTTGACCCAAGCCTTGTGCCGTTTCGCTCCGCTCCGCGTAATGAGCGCGATTTGATTATCGCAGCAAATAACGCCTGGATTTGCGCTTTTGACAATCTTTCAAATGTTCCGGATTGGCTGTCGGACGCGCTTTGCCGATTATCCACCGGCGGCGGATTCGGCGCACGGACGCTTTTTGAGAATGAAGAAGAAACGCTATTCACCGCAAAGCGTCCGATTATCCTTAACGGCATCGGCGATATTGCTAATCGAGGCGATTTGCTCAACCGCGCTTTGCCCATCAAACTGCAAGCCATACCGAAACATAAACGCCGACTGGAGAGCGAATTTTGGGCGGCGTTTGAGAAAGAAAAAACTTCGATATTTTCCGCGCTCGTTTCCGCCGTCAGTTTCGCTTTAGGACAAATAGAAAATAGAACGCTGCCGGAACTTCCAAGAATGGCAGACTTTGCGCTTTGGGCGACGGCGGCGGAAATCGGCTTAGGACTAAAAGAGAATGATTTTATAAAAGCCTACACGCAAAACCGTGAAGATGCACACTCGATTGTTTTGGAAGATTCGATTTTCGCCGAAGTTTTGCAGGAATTTTTAAGTAAAAAAGCAACGGACGGCAAATATAAAGAAGCTGGCATTTTGCTTAAAGATTTACTTACCGAACTAAAAGATACTGCTGGCGAAACAAGAGTTAAAAATAAAGAATTTCCGAAAAGCTCCAAAGGTTTGCGAAACGCTATTGAGCGAATAAACCCGAACTTACGCGAAATCGGTATTTTTACCACCTTTCACGGGCGGACGGGCGCGAACGCGGACAAAGGCGCATCGCTCTCATTAGAATATAACTGTAATCAAACGTCAGTAACGTCAGTAACGTCAGTAAGCCCGCAAAATAAGGCTCAAACGGCTGACGTTACTACTGATGTTACTCAAAACGGCAAAACGAGTAACGTCAGTAACGTCAGTAACGTCAAGAGTAACGTCAAAACTATAAACACCAATAATTGCAATAGTTTAGCGTCAAAAAATGGCGTTACTGACGTTACTGACGTTACTTTACAGTCTTATTCTAATGGCAGCGGAAAAGCTGAATTTGTGGATATGGAGATTTGAGAAATGGAAATTTATAAACAAATCGAAAATGAAGCCGGAAGGATTTTATCGGAATTTTGTGCAAGCGGTTTGAGTTTGATTGTTACCGGCAAAAATTCATTACG
>JAJAZE010000060.1 GCA_026785925.1 Pyrinomonadaceae bacterium | reverse complement strand
CTTTAGTTTGTCGCTCGCCGATTGCCGCCAGGCTCAATGTTTTTACGGCAATCGCTTTTAATGAAGAGCGACAAACTAAAGTTTGTCGGACTTTCTTTTGAGTTTCCAAACAGCTTCTTAGTTTTAATTTCGTGTTGTTTCGTGGTTAATTTTCATTCTTTATGTTTTCTCGTATCTCTGTGATAAAACTATTTTGTGTTTATTTCCCGCACAAAAACCGATTTAATCATTGAAGTCTGGGAAAAGCTCGACTGTGAATCGGTCGGCAAGCGCGAAATCGAAGCGATTGAAACGGTCGTGCGTGAGAAATACGGTTTCAGCGCGGTCGAATCGCCGATGATTATTGCGCGGCGATTGGCGGGCGAAGGCGCGGAACTTCGTCACGCGGAAATTATGGAACTCGATGTCGAACGGCGGCTCGAATCGCCTTACGACGCGATGTTTCGCAACATCTTAAAATTCGCCGACTTCAAACAAACGCTCGCTTCACTGCGTCAATTAGAAAATTTACGCCGAAAATTTGTCGCCGAAAACGACCGCGAAGGTTTGCGCTTAATGCGTGAAATCGCGCTCAAGGGCAAAAACCGCGCTCAAATGATCTCCAAAAACGCGCGCGTCGCGCCGGAGAAACGCGCCGCTAAACAAGAAATCGCCGAGTGGTTCACGATCTGGCTGCAAAATCCCGAAGTCTTTGAGAATTGGGTGATTTTGCGGAAAACTTCGCCCGATTTCATAAAGCGTTTTGGCGACACCTCAATTTAATCAAAAACCCTCAACGTCGGAACCAGCGGCATAAAGCGCGGATGGAAGTCGGAAACCAATGCACCGACATTCGGGAGCCGGCACACAAATACGGCGACGGTTTTGACTTGACGCGAAAACAATGTCATAAATCTACGCAAAGGAAACTGTCCACCCGCAAAGACTTCTTAGCCCGGCGCAGACGAAATACCAAAATCAAACTCACGCTCGATTAAACATTTTAAAAGGGCAGTTTTATAATTTCGACGTGGATTATTTAACGGATTGGATCACTTCTAAAGCGAACTTCAATTAAGTGCAACCTTAGCTTGAGATTATCGAATTATAGAAATATTTATTTTCAGCTAATAAACATCGGCGTAAGTGTAACGGCGAGCGGCGCGGTCATCTCCCGTCCATTCGGTCTGCCGACCGACAAACTGGTTCCGGCGGACTATGACGGCGACAGCCGAACGGATATTGCCGTCTTCCGCGACGGAATTTGGTATATGCAGCGAAGCACCAGTGGTCAATTTCAAACTCAGCGTTGGGGACTCGGAACCGATATTCCGGCTGAGTCCGTTTATACGCCGTAATTGATATTTGCTTTCCAAGCTATTCCGGCTTTTAATTTTTTACAAGCCGTTAAACAGAATTTAGGATTGCTTCCTGCTCAAAGTTGAGGCTAAAATTTGCCAGCGTCAACTTTGAGCGGGCTTTTGCATTGGTCGCCTGAAACACTTTACAGTTTTCCAAGATAGCGTTAGCATATAGCTGTCAAAGAATTATCATTCAAAAATTTCTGAATTCATTGAACCTTCCGGCAAAATTGTTCGGCAAAATTTAAGTTTTCGGCGGTCAAAAAGTCCGTCGTTTTACTATTTACGTTTTCCGATTTACTATAACTCTCAACAAATTATGAGCAAATATCGCAAAATCGTCTGGAATGAAGGAATGCTTTTGACTCCGCACCATTTTCAGCAATGGGATAATTACTATGAAGACCTCGTTAATTCCCGCATTCGTTCGATTTTGCCGTTTGAATACGGTGTTCTGGATTTACAGATCAATCGTGAGGCAATCGCCAACGGCAGTTTTCAGTTGACTAATTGCCACGCCGTGCTGCCCGATGGTTTGATGATTAATGTTCCCGACACCGAAGCCGTTCCCGATCTGCGTCCGGTCGGCGACCATTTTCACCCGGAACAGGAAAAACTCGGCGTTCATCTGGCGATTCCGGCGAAAAAGTTCGGCGAGGCGAATTTTCAAGCGAACGGCGCGAAAGCCAATCTCAATTTGCGATTTTTGCAGGAGGGCGCACTCGTTAAAGACGAAACCAGCGGCACGAACGAACAGCCGCTCGCCCTGGCGAAAAGCAATCTGCGAATAATTTTTGACGACGAACTGCGCGACGGTTTTACGTCCATCAAAATCGCCGAACTTCAGCGCACGCCGACCGGACAATTGAAAATTTCCGACGATTTTATTCCGCCGACGCTAAAAACCGGCTCTTCCCAGTGGCTCGTCAATATGCTGCGGCAAATGGTTGAAATCTTGATTACGAAAAGCGGCAGTCTGGGCGAACAAAGGCGTTCGAGAAACGCCTCGCTGGCGGACTTTACGACCGCTGAGGTAGCGATTTTCTGGCTTCTGCATACGATTAATACTTCGATTCCGATGATGGCGCATTTTTTCCGCTCGCCGCTGCTGCATCCCGAAAGGCTGTATCTGGAAATGGCGAAACTCGTCGGACAATTGATGACGTTTTCCGTCGAACACAATCCGAAGGACATCGTAAAATATGACCACGACGATCTTTACTTGACGTTTTACAATCTTTCGATGATTTTAAAGGAACTGCTCGAAACCGTGATTCCGAGTCGCTGCGTTCCGATTCCGCTGGAAAAAACGCGCGATACGCTTTACGTCGGGCGCGTCGAAGACGAGAGACTTTTGCAGGAAGCCGGATTTTATCTGGCGGTCGCGGCGCAGATGCCCGAATCGAAACTTATCGAAGGTGTGCCGCGCGTCGTCAAAATAGCTTCGCGCGACGTGATTGACACGGTGATCGGTTCAGCACTGCCCGGCGTGGTCTTGACACTCGCCAATCCGCCGCCCGCGCCGATTCCCGCCCGCGTCGGTTTCCGCTATTTTATGCTCGACACCATCGGACCGTATTGGAACGGTATCAAGGGTTCAAAAGTCATCGCGGTCTACGTGCCGAACGAAATACCCGACGAAAAACTTGAATTATATGCGGTCAAGCCGTAAAAAATGACCTAAAAAGTTCAAGAAAATTGTATTACGATAGCAGGCAGTAAATTTATTTATGAGTGAAAGAACAACCAAAAATGATTTAGTCGCTTTCGCCGGACCGATTTTCGATTTGATTCTGCGTTTAAAATCGGGAATCGTTGCGCCATCCAATGATTTGCGCCCGAAGGTTGCCGCACTTTTAATTGATTTTGAAAAGCGCGCCGAGCGTTATCGTTTCAATCATAAAATCGTCCAGGTTTCCAAATTCGCGCTCGCTTCGTTTGTTGACGAAACGGTTTTGACGAATAATTTTCACCTCAAAGAAGAGTGGGAAAAAAACCCTCTGCAGCTCGAATACTTCGGCGAGCAGCTCGCGGGCAATAAATTTTTCGACAAACTTCTTTCGATGACCAAGCAAATCGAGCAGACGGCGGACGCAGTGGAAATTTATTATTACTGTATGCTACTCGGTTTTAAGGGCAGATACGGTGTCTACGAACAGGAAAAGCTGCTGGCGATTATGCAGCAGACGGCGAACGCTTTGGTAAAGGTCGGAAAAATCGCGCCGACGGAACTTTCGCCGAACTGGTTGGCGAACGACCAGCCGAAACCGCCCGAAAAACGCGGAATGCCGGTTTGGGCAAAAATCAGCGCGTTCGGCGGTCTAGGTTTAGCATTTATTATTTATCTCGTAATGTTTTTGATGTCGTCATCACATTTAAATGAGGCGATGAAAAATCTGTCGCTCTAAGTCAGTCGAGCCGGATTATTGATTAAGGATTTTTAAATTGTCCGACTGATCGCCTACTTTTACAAAAATTGAAATTATGAACTCGTGGCATATTCAGCAGCTTAAATTTGCGTTTGGAATCGGCAGTTTTATGTCGTTTTACGGAATTGTCGGGTTAATTGTCGTGATGCTTCCCGCTGGAACGGCTTCATATAATCAAAAAATTGTCGTGATCGCAATGGTTTTGCTGACGATGCCGCTGGCTCTGGTCGGCGGTTATGTAGTTAATCGCCGCAGCAAGAAAAAAGCGGCAAAAGTCGCCGCCGAAGCCGAGGCGAAAGGTGAAGTAAAAACCGATGGCGACCAACCGAAAAAGGCGGAACCGGCGGCAATAAACGACGACATCAACAAAAGCACCGAAGAAGTCGTTCAATTTCTCAAAACTTCCAATCTCGGCGAGGTCGGCAAAGACGCGGTCTACTCCCTGCCTTGGTATCTGGTTGCCGGAACGCCGCGAAGCGGAAAATCTTCGCTGGTGATGAGTTCAAATCTGAATTTCCAGAATCTGCCGAGCCAGCGGCAGTCCGAACAAAAGTTCGTGCGTTCGACTGCCAGCATTGACTGGCGCGTGACCAGCGATGCAGTTTTCGTTGACACCGCCGGACGCTACCAAACCGAAGGCGGCGCGGAAACACCGGACGCGGACGAGTGGGCGAGCCTTTTGGAAACGATCAAAAAACACCGCAAAGCGCGACCGCTCGACGGATTTTTGCTGGTCGCCAACGCCGAAAAGATATTGAGTTCGAGCGATGAAGAAGTCGAGCAGATGGCGAAAGTTTTGCGAACGAAACTCGACGACGCGATGACGCGCACGAAAATTCGTTTCCCGATTTATCTGATTTTTACCAATGCCGATTCGATTGAAGGTTTCCGCGATTCTTTTTCGAGTTCCAAAGGCGAAGGAAAAAATCTCGTTTGGGGCGCGACTATTCCGATTGAAAAGAGCGAGAACGCGCAGACGCTGTTCGACGGCGAATATGAAATTCTTCATAATTCTTTAATGAAACGCCGTCTGATGCGTTTGAGCGCACCGTTTCCGCCGGTTCGTCAACTGCGAATTTTTAACTTTCCGCTGCATTTCGGCTCGGCGCGGCGCAAACTCGGCGGTTTTGTCTCGACGCTTTTCCGTCCGAATCCATTTAGCGAAAGTCCTTTTCTGCGCGGATTTTATTTTACGGCAGTGCCGACATCGCGCCCGCCGATGCCGCAAGGCGGACAGACAATGCCGCCGAATGCGCCGCAGACTATCGGGCAGAGTTTTTTCACCGAAAAACTTTTCCGCGATGTCGTGCTGCGTGATAAAGATTTGGTTCGTACTTTGCAGGAACAGCGGCAGCGTCCGCCGATTCTCGGTTGGGTTTTGACGGCGTTGAGTGCGCTCGTCGTTCTCGCATTGCTGACGCTCGCCGGTGTTTCCCTTTACAACAACAAACAAATGCTCGATAACGCAAGCGAGAAAGCCGAAGCCGTTTTGACTATCGTTAAATCCGACGCGAACAAAAATCCGCTGGCGAAAAATCCGCAGGAGACGACGCGCGAATTAAACGCCGCCGAAGATTTGCGTGTGGCGATGGAGCAGTTTGATAATTACGAGCGCAACGGCGCACCGTTTTATATGCGGATGGGACTTTATTCGGGCAACCGGATGTATAAAGAAAAACTGCTGCCGATTTATTTCAACGTGATCGAACAGCGTTTTAAGGCTCCGACCGTTGCCAAAATCGAAAGCGAATTGAGAAAGTTCAACAGCAGCGCAGCGGTCCCGAATCCGGCGCAGCTAACCGTGCAGGAAGAAGATAATTTAGGAAAAAACTACGACTTGCTGAAAGCGTATTTGATGCTTTCGGGCGATTACAAAGACAAGGCAAACGGGACGGATATTACTAACGCGCTGAAAAATTACTGGACGACCGAATCGAAAATTCCGGCAGGAATGGAACAATCTTCGTTGGAGCAGTTGGATTTTTGGGCGAAACAGGTTGACCGCGAAGAAGCTCCGGGAAGATTTCCGCGCATCACTTTAGATAAGACTCTGGTTGACGCGACGCGCAAAAAACTTCAGGCGTTTCCGCCGGTTTTTCGTTATTACAAAAATAAAGTGACGGAAGTTTCCAAAGAGATTGACGAAAAAATCGGCGAGACGACGGTCGAAGGAATTTTGACGCGCAACGGTGCGGACACGCAATACGTTGAAGGAACTTATAAAATGCCGAGTGCTTACACCCTCGAAGGCTACAAGCTGATGAAAGTCGCCATCGACGAAGCCGACACGAAATTGAGCGCGGACGATTGGGTGATGGGTGAGCAGGGCAAAGGCGTGATCACGCAAACGACCGATGCCAGCAAACTCAACGAACGCTACATGCGCGATTACGCCGACCAATGGCGAAATTTTGTCAAAGGCGTAAAGGTCAAACCTTACACCAAAGAAAATGCGAAACCGGCTTTGCAGGCGTTCTCGTCAGCAAACTCGCCGATAAAGATTTTGGTGCAGCAAATCGTTCTGAACACGAACTTTTCCGCCAAACCGGTGGCAGGGACTTGGTGGGAGACGATAACCGGTTTTTGGAGTAAGAAACCGGTCGTTAGCACCGGCGGCGGCACCCAAGTTGAAAAAGATTTTCTGCCGCTTTTCTCGTTTATGGGCGAAGCCGGTAAACCGAGTGCGCCGATTGATGCCTACCAGGGCGAAATCGGCAAAGTCTCGAATCGTTTCAGCGGATTTTCCATCACGGAAATTAACCAATTATCACAGGACTTAGCCAAAGACGACGATAAGAAATTTCCTGAACTGCGCTCCGCTAATACGAAAGTCGGAACTCTGCTCGGCGGATTTAACGCGACTCCGGCGGGACAGGAAGTAGCGACGCTTTTGAAAAAACCGCTGGAAAATTTGAGTTCCCTGCTCGGCGCGGATGCTCAGACGCAGCTCGAAAAAGCCTGGAAGGAGCAATTACTGCCGCAAGCCAAAGAAATCGAAAAAGGTTTCCCGTTTGAAGACGGACAAAACGAAACGGATTTAACAAAGCTGACGGCTTATCTGAATCCAGAAAACGGCAGTTTTTCGAAATTCTACAAAGACAACGTGCAAAAGTATTTCGACGGAAATCCTGGACAGTTGAAACTTAAAGATACCAGTCCGGTCAAATTCAGCGACGATTACATCGCGTATTTAAACAAAATTCTGCTGCTTCGTGACGCTTTGTTTCAGAAGAGCGCGACCCCAAATTTCGAGTATGAATTTAAACTGTCGCCCGTCACGGATGCGATTCTCGAAGGCACGATTGACGGTCAGCCGGTTAAATCCGATGCGTCGGTTAAGTTGAAATTCCCGGCTTCGGGCGGCACGGAAACCGGTGTCAACATCAGTCTCGCGTCGTCCGGCGGCACAGTTTCGACATCGGGGACGACACCGCCGGCGGCGGCGAATACCGCGACCAACACGACGAGCAATACGACGAGCAACACCAATTCCGCACCCGTGAAGAGTCCGGCGCAAAACAGTAATTCGAGTTCGAGCGATTCATCGGCAAGTTCGATTAAAAAACCGGGAACCTGGGGCTTATTCCGCTTCTTTAATGACGGCACACCGAAAAAGGAAGCGACGGGCGAATACACTTTGACGTATAAACTCGGCAGCAAAACCGTGACGGCAGTCGTTAAACCGAGCGGCGGCGATCTATTCGATAAGGATTTATTCAAAACGGTTCGCGCACCGGATAAATTTTTGAAGTAAGTCGAGTGGGAGTGCGAACGGCTCGTCCGTCAAGATTGCGTGAGCAATCTAATAAACTTTTGAGTTTTTTCAAATTTGAATTTACCCGAAACTTTGTTTTCGCGCTGTCGCGCTCCCGATTAAGAAATTTTTCTATCAGCCAATAAATTTATGAATGAAGCCAAAGCACAATTAGATGCCGGGAATTTGGATGCGGCGATGGAGTCGGCTCTGAAAGTCGTTAAATCGAATCCGACGGACAGCCGGGCGCGGACGTTTCTTTTTGAACTTTCCTGCTTTGCGGGAAATTGGGAACGCGCCGAAAAACAGCTTGATGTCATCGGTCATCAGGATGTCAACGCCACTATCGGTTCACTTATTTTTCGGCAGAACATCAAAGCCGAACGTGATCGGATGGGCTTGTTTTCCAACGGTCAGAAGCCCGAATTTATGATGCCGCCGCCCGATTATGTGATCGGACTGCTCGCGGCGAACAATCGCATTCGTGAAGGAAATTTAGAGAAGGCAAGAGAGTTGCTGGATCAGGTCGAAGAATCACGACCGGCTTTCGCCTGTAAAATCAACGGCGCAGAAGCCTCTGATTTTCGAGATTACAATGATTTGACGAGCTGCGTTTTTGAAGTCATTGTCAAGGACACCTACATCTGGCTGCCGATTGAACAGGTCGAGAAAATCGAATTTATGCCGCCGAAAAGCCTGCGCGACCTGTTCTGGATTCAGGCGAAAGTCGAAACGACCGACGGAACCAAGGGCGAAATGTTTTTTCCCGCACTTTACGTCAACTCTTTCAAGAGCGGAAACGATCAAGTGCGGCTCGGGAAAGTGACCGATTGGCAGGATGTCGGCAACGAAATTTACGCCGGTGAAGGAATGCGGCTGTTTCAAATTGACGACGGTCACAAACCGATTTCAGAGTTGACCGAAATTGAATTTGTTCCGATTGAAGAACAGCCGAACGAACAGTCGGCTGAACAGTTGGATGAACAGCCGCAGTCGGCTTAAAAGATGTAGTTATTTCAGCAAGTTTGAGGAGATTTTTTGATGGCAAATGTCGAACCAATTCCTTCGGTAATTGACCTTCAGGCGTTGATGCAGCCGGTTTCCGAGGAAAATCCTTCGGGCGAAATTTTGCAGTATTCAGGGCTTTACGACGAAATCCGCGAAGCGCGGCGGGCGGACGAAGAATTGCCGCAGGGTCAATGGCAAACCGAATTGAAATTAGCCGATTATCGGCAAGTAATCAATTTAGCGGTGCCGGCACTTGAAAAGCAGACGAAAGATTTGCAGATTGCCGCCTGGCTGTCCGAATCGTTAGTGAAAGAAAACGGTTTCGCGGGTTTGCGCGATAGCTTGAAACTGCTCAGCGGCTTGCAGGAAAATTTTTGGGAAACGCTTTTCCCGGAGATTGACGAAGGCGATATGGAAGGTCGCGCCAACGCGATTGAGTGGATGGACACGCAAACGGCGTTTGCGATTAAAGGCGCGACGATGACCGGCGGCGACGGTTACAGCTTTTTTGATTTTGAAGATTCAAAACGATTTGACATTCCCGAAAACATTGATACTCTTGACTCAAACGACCAGCAAAAATTTCGTCAACTGCAAGCGCAAGCCGAAAAGGAAAACCGCGTTACCGCCGATAAATGGCGTAAAGCGAAAGCCGCTTCGAGCCGCGCTTTTTACGAACAGCTCAATGTTTCCCTCGAAGAATGCTTTGTGGAATTCAAAGAGTTAAATCGTATTGCCGAGGAAAAATACGACCGCAATCAAGTTCCCGGCACCAGCAATCTGAAAAAGGCTTTGGACGATATTCAGGCGCAGGCAAGAAAACTTCTCGAAGACAAACGCGCCGAAGAACCCGATGCCGAAGACGAATTAACCGCCGAAGAGACGCAAGGCGATGGAGAAACGATAACGGTCGGCGGCGCGAAACAGGTGGCGACCGCTGCCGGAGCGATTCAAAACCGCCAGGATGCTATCAAGAGACTCGCCGATCTTGCCGATTTTTTTCGCAAGACCGAACCGCACAGCCCGGTTTCCTATTTAGTTCAGCGGGCAGTCAAGTGGGGCGAGATGCCGCTGGAGTTGTGGCTGCAGGATGTTATCAAAGACGAAACCGTTCTTTTCCAGTTACGGCAAACGCTCGGTTTTAATACCGGCGTGGCTGAGTAGAGAAATCCGGCGTATTCATCGGTAGTTACAGTTGACCGGATAAAAAAGTTTTCCCGAATACAAGCCCAAAATTTAATCAAATAAAAGGAGATAAATAAATGCCCAGTAAAGAAAGTCTGCAACATAAACTTGACCGCGTGCGTCCGCCGCGTGTCCAAATCACCTACGATGTGGAAGTCGGCGGTGCGCTTGAATTAAAGGAACTGCCGTTCGTCGTCGGGGTTTTAGGCGATTTTGTCGGCAAACCCGACGAACCGCTTCCGGCGTTGAAGAATCGTAAATTCGTCGAAATTGACCCGGACAATTTCAATCAGGTTTTGTCTGGAATGAAGCCGCGTCTAGCTTTCTCGACCGAAAATAAATTGCAGGACGACGGCAGCAAGTTGGGCGTTGAACTCAAATTCAACAGCATCGAAGATTTCGAGCCGGATAATATCGTGCAGCAGGTTGAGCCGCTTCGCAAACTTATCGAAGCGCGTCAGAAACTTTCCGATCTGCGTTCAAAAATGGACGGCAACGAAAAATTGGAAAATATGCTGAATGATGTTCTGGCAGATGCCGATAAACAAAAGGAATTGAGCGCCGCACTCGGACTCGATGGCGGAGCAAAGGAGGAATAAATTATGGCGGATAAAGCAAAACTACAAGAAGAAGCCCAAGTTGAAGAACAAGTTCAGGAAGTCGGACTGCTCGACCAAATTTTAACCGAAGGCAGAATGGCGCGGGACGATTTTCAAAAAGAACGCGCCAAAGATATGATCGGCGAATTTGTCACTCAGGTGATGGCGGGCGAATTAACTCTGTCCAAGAATATGGACGTAACGATCAACGCCCGCATCGCGGAAATTGACCGTCTGGTGACGCTGCAGATGAATGAAATTATTCATAACGAAGAATTTCAAAAATTGGAAGGCTCGTGGCGCGGGCTTCATCATCTGGTCAAAAACAGTCTGACCGGCGCACAGCTTAAAATTCGGGTGATGTCGGCGACGAAAAAAGACCTTTTGAAAGATTTTGAACGCGCCCTCGAATTTGACCAATCAAGTTTGTTCAAAAAAATCTATGAAGATGAATACGGAATGTATGGCGGCGCACCTTTTGGGGCGATTATCGGCGATTATGAATTCGGGAACCATCCGCAGGATATGGCTTTGCTTGAAAGTATGTCAGGAGTTGCCGCCGCCGCGCACGCTCCGTTTTTGAGCGCGGCTTCGCCGGAACTTTTCGGCTGGGACAATTTCAACGAAATGAACGAGGTGCGTGATGTCTCGAAAATTTTCGACCGCGCTGAATACTCGAAATGGCGCAGTTTCCGCGACAGCGAAGATTCGCGCTTTGTCGGGCTGACGCTGCCGCACGTTCTGGGGCGCGAGCCTTATGGAGCAATGACAAAACCGACCGAAACCTTCAACTTTGAAGAAGATGTGGACGGAACCGATCATAAAAAATACCTCTGGAGCAACGCGGCTTACGCGCTCGGCACACGCCTGACCGAAGCGTTTTCGATGCACGGCTGGTGCGTGGCGATTCGCGGGGTCGAAGGCGGCGGACTCGTTCAAGGACTTCCGACGCACACTTTTGAAACGGACGAAGGCGAAGTGGCGATGAAATGTCCGACGGAAGTAGCGATTACCGACCGCCGCGAAAAGGAATTTTCCGACAACGGATTTATTCCGCTCGTTCACTGTAAAGGCACCGATTACGCGGCGTTTTTCGCCACTCAGTCGGCGCAGAAATCGAAAAAATACGATACGGACGAAGCCAACGCCAACGCTCGTTTATCAACCCAACTACAGTATATTTTCGCGGTTTCGCGTTTCGCTCATTACTTAAAATCAATGGTGCGGGACAAAATCGGTTCGTTTATGTCGCGTCAGGAAGCTGAAATTTTCCTTAATCGCTGGATCAGCGGCTATGTTCTGGAAAACGATGTCGCTCCGGCGGCGCAGAAAGCGAAATATCCGCTTCGTGAAGCGCGGGTTGATGTTGCCGAAGTTCCGGGCAAGCCGGGCGTTTATCGCGCAATCGCGTTTTTACGCCCGCATTTCCAGCTCGACGAACTTTCGGTTTCGCTGCGTTTAGTGGCTGATTTGCCGAAACCAACCGGCAAGTAATACGGGTTATAAAAATTTTGAAAAATTTTTATGACATTTTCGCAAAAGCAGACTTTCGCCTCGTCTCAAATACATAACGCGAGTAGCAAAGCTCGTCAAACGAGGCGAAAGCCTAAACACATAGGTCGTTTTGCTGCGAAGCGAAACAAGAAATTAAACAGAAAAACATCTAAAAGGAGCAAATAACATTATGGCAAGCGCAGATTATTACTTAAAAATTGATACTATCGAAGGTGAATCCGAATCGGTCGGATTTGAAAAACAAATGCAAATCGAATCGTGGTCGTTCGGTGCCAGCAACTCCGGTTCGTCAGGAACCGGAACCGGTGCCGGAACCGGTAAAGTTTCGATGCAGGATTTTCATTTCGTCGTCCAAAACGGTAAAGCGAGTGTGCAGCTTTTCTTAGCCTGCTGCAAAGGTAATCATATTCCGCAGGCAATTTTGAGTTGCCGCAAAACCGGCGGCGACGGAACGCCCTATACTTATTATAAAGTTACGTTCCAGGACCTCGTTATTTCCAGTTTCAACACCGGCGGAAGCAACGGCAGCGGTGCGCTCCCGATGGAATCGATTTCCTTCAACTTTACGAAGATTACGCACGAGTATTCGCAGCAGAAAGCGGACGGAACGGTTGCTTTGACCAACACTGTCAGCTACGATACGAAGAAAGTTCAAGGCGAAGGTGCCTAATCCTGATTTATTGCCAGGAAAACAGAAAAAAATGTCTGTCGTTTTACTTAAACGACAGACATTTTTTTGCAATTGAATGAACCTTGCAAATTTGCATTACCAATCTTTTGTTGTGTTTCCGGTGACTTTGTGGTTTATTTATCCCAATGGTAAGAACTGACAATGAAATTCGGATCACGCCGTCGGTGCTTGATCGGCTGCTCGATTTTGAACCGAAATCGTCGCAGGAAGCGGCTAAATCCCGTTCCAAGTCGCTTCGTGAATTAAAACTCTCGGTGCGGCGCGATTTGGAATGGCTCTTAAATACGCGCTGTTATCCTGAAGATGTTGACGAAGGACTCGAAGAAGTTCTCAAGTCGGTGGTCTTTTACGGCTTGCCCGACATTACCGGCGTGAGTGCCAAAAGTCATATCGAGCAGAAGCGTTTGACGCTGGCGTTAGAGACGGCGATTAAAAATTTCGAGCCGCGATTTCTGGATTTAAAAGTTACGCTCGAACCGATCAATAATATAGACCGACTGCTGAAATTTCATATCGAAGCCAATCTCGATATTGATCCGATGCCCGAACCGGTCGCTTTCGACACGGTTCTACAGCTCGGAAGCGGCGAGTTCGCCATCAAAGAAAAGTAATCTCTGAAATTGATTATCTTCAAAACATTCAATCGTTGACTCGACTGTTAATGAGCCGCTTTTTTTATTTGTCGGATTGGTTTATAATCAACTCTCTCAAATAGCTACAACTTCTAAACTGAAAGATGCGCGACGAACTTTTAGGCTACTACGAGCGAGAACTTATTTTCCTGCGCCGGATGGGAGCGGAGTTTGCCCGCAAATATCCGAAAATTGCGGCGCGGCTGCTGCTTGACGAAGAAAAAATCGAAGACCCGCACGTCGAGCGAATGATCGAAGCGTTTGCTTTTTTAAGCGGTCGCGTGTCCCTCAAACTCGACGACGAACTGCCCGAAATCACCGAATCTTTTATCAATGTTCTGTATCCGCATTATCTCGCACCGATTCCTTCGATGGCAATCGCGCAGTTTTCTTTCGGCACGCCGAACGATAAATTAACGGCAGTGCAGAAACTCGACCGCGAAGCGAAGCTTTACTCGCGTCCTGTTGACGGAACGCCGTGC
The DNA here is from genome assembly GCA_026785925.1 of Pyrinomonadaceae bacterium. GTDB lineage: Bacteria > Acidobacteriota > Blastocatellia > Pyrinomonadales > Pyrinomonadaceae. Next base: position 7,789 of record JAJAZE010000060.1, on the reverse strand, counting down.
CGGTTTCGCACCGCTTACGATGTCCAACTCGTGCCGATTGAACTCGAATCTGCCGCGCTCGAATCGAACGCGCCGAAAGACGCGCGCGGAAAATATGCCGACAGTTATATTCGCTTGAGTATGCGCTGCTACGGCAACTCGAATCTGCACGAATTCAAAATGGGCAGCACGGGCGAGCCACCCGAATTTCTGCGTTTTTATCTGAACGGCGACCCGCAGCTTATCTTTCCGCTTTACGAGATGATTTTCAATCAGGCTTCGGCGGTCGAGTTTCGTCCGCGAGATACGCCAATCGGCAATAAGACGATGATGACCTTTGCCAATTTGCAGCTTCGATTGCCGGATCCGGTTATTTTGCCCGCGACTAACATCAAACAAGTCGGTTTTGCCGAAGACGAAGGAATTTTGCCTTACACCAAACGCTCGTTTTCCGGCTATCGTCTGCTGACCGAGTATTTTGCGTTTCCATATAAATTTTTGTTTTTCGACATTTACGGTTTAGACCAGGCGATAATTAATAAATTCGGCAGTCATTTCGACATTCTGATTCATTTAAAGGATGTCACGCCGCCGCGTGCGCCGATTACGGCGGATACTTTTCGGATGGGCTGTACGCCGGTCGTCAATCTTTTTTCGCGGATGGCAGACCCGATTTACCTTTCGCAGCAAAAATACGAATATCACGTTGTGCCGGACGTTCACCGGCAGATGACGACCGAAATTTATTCGATTGACGACGTGATTACGACCGACCCGCGCACAAATACGACCAGAGAGTTTTCGCCGTTTTATTCGCTTCGTCACGCTTACGGCGAGCAAATGGAAAAGGCTTTTTGGTATGCCAATCGCCGCGCTTCGCAGCGTCCCGACGATGAAGGAACGGAAATGTATATGTCAATGGTTGATATGAATTTCAACCCGCGTGTGCCGTCCGCCGAAGTCATCAGCATCAAAACGACTTGCACGAACCGCGATTTGCCTGCCAAACTTCCCTTCGGCGGACGCGAAGGCGATTTTGAAGTCGAAGGCACGGCACTTTTATCGCGCGTTCACTGTTTGACGAAACCGACGGAAACGATTCGACCGCCACAGCGGAAATCTTTACAGTGGCGACTTATTTCTCACCTGAATTTGAATTATCTATCGCTCGTCGGCGAAAATGGTACACCTGAAGCGTTGCAGGAAATTTTGCAGCTTTATAATTTTGACGACTCCAACGCCACGCGCAAACAGATTTTGGGCATTACCAATATCTCCAGCCGCAAAGTCGTGCGGCAGATCGGCGGACATATCGGCGCGGGTTTCGTGCGCGGATTGGAAACGACGCTGACCTTTGACGAGACGGAATTCGTCGGCAGCGGAATGTTTCTGTTTGCCTGCGTACTGGAAAGATTTTTCGGGCTTTACGCTTCGCTGAATTCGTTCAATCAACTCGTTCTGCGAACCGTCCAGCGCGAAGAAATCGTCAAACGCTTTCCGCCGCGCACGGGCGAACAAGTTCTTCTTTAAGCTCCAAATTCCAGATTTCCAAATGGCATTAATCATTGGACGTTTAGAATCTGAACTTTGGAATCAGAAATTTTCCAATGTCAAATAAACCGTTAAATCAGGAACTGCTTGATGAACCATATCGGTTCGAATTTTTTCAAGCCGTCAGACTGCTCGAAAAAATCTTCCCCGAACGGCGGTCGGTCGGGCGCGATGCGTCTGTGACACCCGAAATTATTCGCTTTCGTTCACGACTCGGCTTGGAATTTCCCGCCAGCGAAGTTCACCAAATTTCAGAAACTAATGATGAAACGATTGAAGAACAGCGGCTGGAAATGTTTATCAATTTTATGGGAATGATCGGTGTCAGCGGCGTAATGCCGACGCATTACACCGAACTGGCGATGGAGCGCAGCCGTTACCGCGATACGGCGATGTGGTCTTTTATGGACATCTTCACTCACCGCGCCGTTTCGCTTTTTTTTCGTGCCTGGGAAAAATATCGTTTTCCCGTCGGTTACGAGCGCGGCAAAGATGATTTTACGGCGTTTCTTTTTGATTTCGTCGGACTCGGCACGAACGGTTTGCGCGGCAGGATGAATTTGGCTGACGAATCGCTTTTGCCGTATGGCGGTTTGATTGCTCAAAAACCGCATTCGGCGGTTGCATTAGGAAACATTTTGAGCGATTATTTCGGCATCAAGGCAAAAGTCGAGCAGTTTTTCGGTCAGTGGTTAGAATTAGACACAGAAAGTATTACCACGCTGGGACAAGCGAATAGCTTGCTCGGCACGAGTGCGATTATCGGAACGCGCATTTGGGAGCAGCAGTCAAAATTTCGCGTTCGTTTGGGAGCGATGCCGTTCAAAGAATTTCAGGACTTTCTGCCGAGCGGCGAAGCGCACAAATCATTAAAATCAATCGTTCGTTTTATGACCGGCTTGGAGTTCGACTTCGACGTGCAGCTCGTCCTGCAAGCCAAACAGGTTCCCGGAACGATTTTGACGACCCGCGCCAAACGCCGTCCAATGCTCGGCTGGACATCTTTTCTTAAAACAAAACCGTTCAGGCAGGATGACGAACAGGTCATTATGCAAACTTTATAACACAACCGTTTCAGTTCTTAAAAAGGAGAAAAATTCAATGAATGTAAATTTAAAATCTTTGGTCGGAAGGTTAAACGAAACTTGTCGGGGCGCACTCGAGGGTGCTGCCGGATTATGTCTTTCGCGGACGAATTACGATGTTGAAATCGAACATATTCTGGCGAAACTGCTCAACGAAGACGATACGGATTTACATAAAATCTGTCGTCATTACGAAGTTAACATTGACCGTTTATCGAAAGACGTTTCGGTTGCGCTCGACCGTCTGAAAACGGGAAATTCGCGCACGCCCGGATTATCCGACCGTCTGCCGGATTGGTTTCAGGATGCGTGGCTGCTGGCTTCGGTTGATTTTGGCGCGGCGCGGATTCGTTCGGGGCATCTGCTTTTAGCGTTGCTTTCCAACGACAGTAATGCGCGGCTCGCCCGCGATATTTCCAGAGAATTCAGCCATATTTCGGTCGAGTCTTTGCAGAAAGATTTGCCCGATATTACGAGCGGCTCGTCGGAAGCGCGAGACGCGATGTCGCTCGGCGAAAGTGCCGGAGTTTCAGGCGGAACGCCGGTCGCGACGGGAGTTCCGGGCAAAACGAAGGCTCTCGACCAATACACCGAAGATTTGACGGCGAAGGCGGCGGCGGGAAAAATTGACCCGATTTTGGGGCGCGATTTCGAGATTCGTCAAATCATTGATATTTTAACGCGCCGTCGGCAGAACAATCCAATTCTGACGGGCGAAGCGGGCGTTGGTAAAACGGCGGTCGTCGAAGGTTTTGCGCTGCGGATTCATCAGGGCGACGTTCCCGACCCGCTCAAAAATGTTACTGTGCGAACGCTCGATTTAGGACTCCTGCAAGCGGGCGCGGGCGTTAAAGGCGAGTTTGAAAATCGTCTGAAATCGGTGATTAACGAAGTAAAATCGTCGCCGCAGCCGATTATTATGTTCATTGACGAAGCGCACACGATGATCGGCGCGGGCGGTCAGGCAGGCGGCAACGACGCGGCAAATTTATTGAAACCGGCACTCGCTCGCGGGGAACTGCGAACCATCGCGGCGACGACGTGGGCGGAATACAAAAAGTATTTTGAAAAAGACGCGGCACTCGCACGAAGATTTCAAGTCGTCAAAATCGAAGAACCCGACGAAGAAAAAGCGATTTCGATGATGCGCGGCATCGCCGATAAAATGGAAGAACATCACAACGTCCGCATTCTGGACGAAGCGATTGTCGAATGCGTCAAACTTTCCAGCCGCTACATTACGGGTCGGCAACTCCCTGATAAATCCGTTTCGGTGCTGGACACGGCTTGCGCGAAAGTCGCCATCGGACAAGGCGCAACGCCCGCCGATGTCGAAGATGCGACCAGACGCATACAAAATCTGACGACGGAAATAAATTCTCTGGAGCGCGAAGTCGTTACCGGCGCGTCGCACGACGAACGCCTCGACGAACTGCAAAAAAAGAAAGCCGAAACCGAAGAAAAGTTAGCCGTTCTCAACGAGCAATGGACGAAGGAAAAAGATTTGACGGCTCAAATCAAAGCCTTGCGAACAAAATTAGAAATGTCGCGGCTTGACGGAAAATTAGCCGAAAAATTAAATGGCAATGGTCAGCCGACAGATGCCGTGTCAGAACCATCTGCGGTAGCGGATGGCTCAACTGCTGAACAGCCGGAAGTTTTAACGCAAGCCGCCACCGCCGAAGCCGATTCAATAGTTTCCGGTGAATCTTCAGTAGCCGCAACCGCGCCGGAAACTGCGCCCGCGCCGGAAACCGCGCCGCCGCTCGATATTCAGGCGGCGAGAGAAGAACTGAAAAAAATCACCGCCGAATTGAAAACCGTGCAGGGCGAAAATCCTTTGATGCAGCCGGTCGTCAACGGTCAATCGGTTGCCGAAGTCATTTCCGGCTGGACGGGAATTCCCATCGGCAAAATGGTCGCCGATGAAATACACGCCGTTTTGCAGTTACACAAAACGCTCGGCGAAAGAGTTTTGGGGCAAGACCACGCGCTCGAAGCAATTACGCAGCGAATTCGCACCGCCCGCGCCGGTTTGACCGACCCGAAACGTCCGATTGGCGTGTTTCTACTCGTCGGAACTTCCGGTGTCGGCAAAACCGAAACGGCACTCGCTCTAGCCGATTCGCTTTACGGCGGCGAACGCAATTTGATTTCGATAAATATGAGCGAATATCAGGAAGCGCACACGGTTTCGAGCCTCAAAGGTTCGCCTCCGGGCTATGTCGGTTACGGCGAAGGCGGCGTTTTGACCGAAGCCGTGCGGAAAAAACCGTATTCGGTCGTGCTGCTCGATGAAGTCGAAAAAGCGCACCCCGACGTGATGGAACTTTTCTTTCAGGTCTTCGACAAAGGTGTTTTGGAAGACGGCGAAGGACGCGAAATTGATTTTAAAAACTGCGTCATCCTGCTCACTTCAAACATCGGCACGGCGACGATTATGAAACTCTGCGCCGACCCGGACACCAAACCCGAACCCGAAGGACTGCTCGAAGCGATTCGCCCGGAACTCGTGCAGGCATTCAAGCCTGCGCTTCTCGGTCGAATGGTAACAGTTCCCTTCTATCCGATTTCCGACGATATTCTGCGGCTGATTATCGGATTGCAGCTCGGCAAAGTTAAAAGACGTATTGCGGATAATCACGGAGCGCAATTTTCCTACGACGATTCCGTTATTGATACGGTTGCCAGCCGCTGCACCGACGTTGATTCGGGCGCGAGAAATGTTTACAACATTTTGACCGGAACGCTTCTGCCGGAGATGTCCGGCGAGGTTTTATCGAGAATGGCGAGCGGCGCGGGCATTAAAAATGTTCACGTCAAAGTCGGCGAGGATGGAAACTTTCTCTATGATTTTGCTTGAGGGGAAAATTCTATGCCGACCAGAAAGTAGGAACGAACGACCCGACAATTCCGCCAAACGCATTTGTCAAAGCGTGTGATTCCGAACCGACGACCGCAGAATCGGCAAATGCAAGTCAGGCGGGAAGCAAAAGCAGATGAAATTAAACGGCTTGTTTTTTTTAGTCGTCATAGTTTTGGGCGTAGTCGTCAATGACGGCTGCGCTTCAAAACTTTCAACGCAGCAAACAAGAAGCATCGCGGAAAACACGAACGACCTGGAAAAATTGGCAGGATTGCAACTACTGTCATCGGCGAAAATTTTATCTAAATTGGAAGAAGCCGCACACGACGGAACGAAATTTAAGCGTTGGATCATCGCCGCTGCCGAGCGGTTTTCATTGCCGGAAACGGTTATTGACGGCGACGACAACCAAGTTTTTCTCAAAATTATCAAAGAAGCAATTCCGAATGAAAACGTCGGTGTGCTAGTCGGCAATCAATATCAGTTCAGCGATTGGCGGGATAAAGAGGGACAGTGGCAGGCGGCGATAATCGAAACCGACCGTGGTTTTTATCTGAGTTTGGAAAACATCGTTTTGAGTTGAACCGGATTAATTGCAAATTTCTTCACTAACGACGCAAAATCTCCAATTTTTCCGGTCTAGGATAAAAGGCGTTAAAGGTAATCTGACTTTTGCCTGACCGCAGATTTCATAAATAATATGGCAACGACACAACAAAACAGATTGCTGAGTATTTCGACTCCTTTGGGAGAAGATTTTCTGCTGATAAATCGTTTGACGGCGACCGAAGAAATTTCCTCGCTGTTCGAGTATGAAGTCGAACTGCTGCACGAAGAAGAAAAGCCCGGTTTCGAGGCAACGCCGATTGATGCCAAAAAATTGCTCGGTCAGGCGGTCGCCATCGAAATTAATCAGCGCGACGGAACGCAGCGATTGTTGGGCGGAATGATTACTCGTTTTTCGCAGGGACACCGTGACATTCGTTTTTCATATTATTACGCGACGATTGTTCCATACGTTTGGCTGCTCACGCAAATCAGTCAGAGCCGGATGTTCCAGCATCTCAGTGTGCCGGACATTTTGAAAAAAGTTTTTACCGGTTTTGAAGTTTCATACGAACTGCAAGGTAGTTATAAACCGCGCAATTACTGCGTCCAGTATCGTGAAACGGATTTTGATTTCGCTTCCAGACTGATGGAGGAAGAAGGTATTTATTACTTCTTTCAGCATACTGACGGCAAAAATAAAATGATCGTCGCCGACACGCCGCAGTCGCATCCCGATTGTCCGGCGAAAAGCGATATTCCGTTCGCTCTGAAAGTCACCGACGAAGAAGATTTTATTACTTCGATTAAAAAGTGGCAGAATGACCATCAATTGCAGACGGGGAAGGTCTCGTTCTGGGATTTCAACTTTCAGGCTCCGTCTAAAAAGCTCGATGCGACGCAGCCGACGATTTTCAAAGTCGCCGACAATGAGAAGTTGGAAGTTTATGATTTTCCCGCCGGTTACGCCCGCAAATACGACGACATTGATCGCGGCGGCGGCGAGCGCTCTGACGTGCAGAATGTTTTCGACGACAAAACCAAAAGAGCCGAAATCGTGATGCAGTCCCTTGATTCGCAGTATCGAATCATTTCGGGCAATTCCGATTGCAGTTCGCTGACCTCCTGCTATCGTTTCAAGTTTTTTAATCACCCGACCGCTGAACAAAACGGGCAATACGTCGTCACGTCAGTGACGCACGAAGCCGAACAGAATCCGACTTACACGACCGATGACGATGTGGAACGCCCGTATAATAACAGTTTCACCTGTATCGCTCACGGCAAAGGCGCACCGCCGTTTCGTCCCGTCCAAAAAGTCCGCAAACCGACGGTTCAGGGCAGTCAGACGGCGATTGTCGTTGGACCGGCGGGCGAAGAGATTTTTACCGATAAATACGGGCGCGTCAAAATTCAGCTTCACTGGGATCGGGAAGGTCAGGATAATTCCGACAGTTCGTGCTGGGTGCGCGTCGCGCAGGCGTGGGCGGGCAACGGTTGGGGAATGATGTTTATTCCGCGCATCGGAATGGAAGTGATCGTCCATTTTCTGGAAGGCGACCCCGACCAGCCGATAATTACCGGCTGCGTTTATAATCCTTCGACGATGCCGCCTTATACGCTGCCCGACGAAAAAACGAAGATGACGATAAAATCCAATTCGTCCAAGGGCGGCGGCGGTTTTAACGAGTTTCGTTTTGAAGATAAAAAAGGTTCGGAGCAAATCTTCACGCACGGAGAGAAAGACCAGGACATTCGCATT
>JAJAZE010000059.1 GCA_026785925.1 Pyrinomonadaceae bacterium | reverse complement strand
ATTTTGTGAACGCCGTCCAAACCTTCCAAAAGCGGCGTGGTCAAAATCACCTGCGGCTCTTGATCGTATTCGCGCTGAAGATTTCTGCCCATCAAAAGATTAAATTTCTGGTCGGTTCCGCCGAGTTCGATGTCGGCTTCGAGGGCAACCGAATCGTAACCCTGCACCAGCGGATAAAGAAGTTCGTGCAGCGCAATCGGTTTTTCTTCCGTCAGACGTTTTGAAAAATCGTCGCGTTCGAGAATTTGTTTGACGGTCGTGTGCGAGGCGAGCTTGATAAATCCGGCTGCGCCCTGCGCTTCAAACCATTCGGAATTAAAACGAATTTCGGTTTTATCCGGGTCTAACAATTTAAAAATCTGCGTTTTGTAAGTTTCGGCGTTCGATAAAATTTCCTCGCGGGAAAGCGGCGGGCGCGTGACGTTTTTGCCCGACGGATCGCCGATCATTCCGGTAAAATCGCCGATCAGAAAAATCGCCGTGTGTCCGAGTTCCTGAAACGCTCGTAATTTGCGAATCACCACCGTGTGTCCAAGATGAATGTCCGGCGCGGTCGGGTCGGCACCGAGCTTGACTCGCAAAGGTTTGCCGGTTTTAACGGAGCGTTCCAGCTTTTTTCGCAAATCTTCTTCGCGGATCAAATCAACCGCGCCTTTTTTAATCAATGCAATCTGTTCGTCAATCGTCATAGATTAGGATTGTAGATAATTCTCGAATAATTTTCTATGAACCGCGCAGTCGAAGACTATTTCAACGAACGAATCAAATTAAGCTGCGCCGGAACGAAGCACAAACAAAATCTGCGTTGGAATTGATGATCGGCATCGGCAAATCGAGATGCTGGTCTGCGAGTTGGCGAATTTTTAGAATAAATTTGGATAAAATGGAAATCTTTTTGCGATTTTGCGCCTTTTAGCGGCTAAATCGTATATTCCTAAAAAGTTGGGTCAAATGGTTTCCAAAGCCTTCAGCATCGCCGCCGTGCGCGTTTCGACACCGAGTTTCGTGTAAATGTTTTGAACGTGTTTGTGAACCGTACGCGGGTTGATGCTGAGAAGCGCGGCAATCGCTTCGTCGGATTTGCCCTGCGTTATCCAGAATAAAATTTCCGCCTCGCGCCGCGTTACGCCAAGTTTTCCGAAGATTTGCGGCGACGCGAAATGCTTTTCTTCGAGCATCAAAGTTCGCTCGCCCGTCTGTTTATTAAAAACGATTCGCGCCGTCAGTTCGCCGCTTTGAGCGACGATTTTCAGCGGCGATGGCGGCAAGTTAAACTCGTTCGACCGCACCGACAGATTCGTTTTCCTGATCCAATCATTCAGACTTGCGGGCAAACCGTTCGCTCCGCATTATTCGTCCGCGTAGTATTTCCCGAAAATCATCCGCGCAAAATCGCTGATAAAAACCGGTTTGCCTTTAGAATTTAACGCGACGATGCCGCAGGCTTCGGTGTCGAGTGCCGCGCTCAAACGCTGGTAAGCGAACGCATTGCGAATCGCGTTGGCGAGATGCGGCGCAATCAGCGTCAAAACCTCTTTATCGCGCTCGGAAAAATCGCTGTTCTCGATGTTTATCGAACAAGCCATAAACAACTCATCGGAAATTTGCATCGGGGCGACTAACTGATTGCTGACTCCAACGCGCCGGTAAAATTCGTTGTAAATTGCCGTCCGCTCAAAGTTTTTCGGCGCAATTAAATCGGTAATTTTCAAAGTTTCCGTGCGCCGTTCGTTGATATACGCGCCGATTAAAGGATTTTCGTGAAT
>JAJAZE010000058.1 GCA_026785925.1 Pyrinomonadaceae bacterium | reverse complement strand
TCCAAACCGGCAGCGCGTGGTCTAAATCAAACTGCGAAGGACGCGCCGGATGATCCGGGTGCGAATGATAATAGCCGACGACATCGAGCTTTTTTTCACGCGCATAACGCTCGGCTCGCATCACGTCTTTCGGCGTAATCAACACGCGATTGTGCTGTTCGGCTTGATTCATCGCGTTTTCCATCGGAAGCAGTTCGACGACCGATTTTGCGCCGTCCGCCGCGAAAAGTCCGATCAGCATTCCGCCGCACTCGAACGGATAAGTCTGTTCGCCGTGCCGCTCGATTTCCGCGATTTGCTCTTTTTTTAATTTAATCAAAATTAAAATTTCGTCAAACTATTGTTTTTCGTCCCAGAAATTCTCGTTCAGATATTTGCCGCCGCCGTCACAAAGAATCGTGACAATCACGGCAGATTCTTTTAATTTTTTGGCGAGGCGATGCGCGGCGAAAACATTTGCGCCCGCGCTGATGCCGACCAGCAAACCCTCTTCACGCGCCAAAAGCCTGGTCATTTCCTGCGCGTCTTCGGTGGCGACTTCCGTGTTTTCGTCGGCGGTTTTCGCGTCGTAAATTCCCGGCACAATCGCCGTTTCCAGATGCTTCATTCCTTCCAAACCGTGCAGCGGCGAATCGGGCTGCATCGAAACCGTTTGAATTTTCGGGTTGAATTCCTTCAAACGCCGCGCCGTTCCGATGAAAGTTCCGGTCGTTCCCAATCCGGCGAGAAAATGCGTGATGCGCCCATTCGTCTGCGCCCAAATTTCCGGCGCGGTCGTTTCGTAATGCGCTTTCCAATTATTTTCGTTGTTGTATTGGTCTGAATAAAAATAGCGGTCGGGAAATTCCTTGACGAGTTCCTTCGCCTTGATTTGTGCGCCGTCAGTGCCTTGCATTTGGTCGGTTTCGATGATTTCCGCGCCGTAAAGTTTGAGGATTCGCTTGCGTTCGCCGGACGCATTTGCCGGTAAAGTCAGCGCGACTTTGTAACCACGCGCCGCCCCGATCATCGCGTAGGCGATTCCCGTGTTGCCGCTCGTCGCATCCAAAATCGTCTTATTTGCAGTCAATTGCCCTGATTGTTCGCCCGCCAGAATCATCGCCAAAGCCGCTCGATCTTTAACCGAACCGCCGGGATTTAAATGCTCGGCTTTCGCGTAAATTTCGACGTTTTCCGGCAAATCTCTGGCAATCGTCCGCAGACGAATTAACGGTGTATTGCCGACTGCCGATTCCAGAAATGATTTTTCCATTTCGTCCGTCTCAAAAGACGTTTTAACCTTTGTCTCTTTGATTGATGTTTGCATTTTGTTTTTTAACTTTGCGCTCTCTCTGCGTCTTCAACTTCGCGTCCTTTGCGTTGAAATCTTTTTTAATCGCAAAGGTTGCTTAGTTTCATCAAATCAAAAATAAAATCGGTCGTGAATTTTTTGTTTAAAGTTTCACGACCGATTGGAGCATTTTAATTTAGCGTTTTTGAATCTTTACAAAAAAGTCTATATTCTGAATCTAAAAAATCCGCGTCGGTTTGTCAAACGACAATTCGAGGCGCGAATGGTAAAATAGTTTTACTGTTCTTCCCAAATTTTATGAGTCAAAAAGTATTATGATCGAAGAAAAAGTTTTAATCGAAAAATTCATCGGCAAAAAGAAAAAGGAACGGCTGAAAAAACCCGACTGGCTGAAAATCCGCGTCGGCGATCCGACAAATCAGAACAAAGTTTTGGCGTTGATTGACGGTTTGAATCTGCACACGGTTTGCCAGGAAGCGCGATGTCCGAACATTTTTGAATGCTGGACGGACAAAACGGCGACGTTTATGCTCGGCGGCGACACCTGCACGCGCCATTGCGGATTTTGCGCCGTCAACAAAGGCAAACCGTCGGATTTAGACCCGCTCGAACCGACGCACGTCGCCGAAGCCGTCGGACATTTAGGACTTGAACATGCCGTGATAACTTCCGTCAACCGCGACGATTTGCCGGACGGCGGCGCGGCGCATTGGGCGGAGACGATTCGCAAAGTTCACCAGATGAACGAAAAATGCCGCGTCGAAGTTTTGATTCCCGATTTTCAGGGCAACCAAGACGCTTTAAATACGGTTTTAGCCGCGCGTCCCGAAGTTTTGAATCACAACACGGAAACCATCGCCCGACTTTACCGCCGCGTTCGTCCCGACGCGATTTATCAGCAGACTTTAACTCTGCTCGAACGCGCCGCGCATTACCGCGATACGCAGTTTCCGCGAATGAAAACCAAAAGCGGAATTATGGCTGGACTCGGCGAAACCTTTGAGGAAGTCGTTGAATTAATGAAAGATTTGCGCTCCGTGAGCTGCGACATTATGACCATCGGGCAATATCTCCAGCCATATGAACGCCGTTTGCCCGTCGAACGCTACGTTACGCCGGAAGAATTCGCCGAATGGAAACGCATCGGTTTGAGTTTAGGCTTCAAACACGTCGAATCTTCGCCGCTCACGCGCTCGTCGTATCACGCTCGACAACAAAGCGAATCGAGCAAAGTTAAATTCAGTTAAGAAAGAAGAGTTAAGTATGTCTATTGATGTCATTACTGAGCGGCATATAATTTGCTTTGCTGATATAAAAGGCTAAACCATTGGTGCTTAACAGATTGGATAAATTTCTTATTAACTTTTTGTCAGCTAATGTCTAAAGTTTTACACAATTTATAAAAAAACTATCAATATTTTTTCAATCTTTCCAAACGATAGGCTCAATCCGATGTCGGGTAATCTCGAAAGAGGTTAAAAATATTGTCGAAATATTTATAGATTTTAGAAAATGATCTGAAAATTTATTGTTCATTTATCCGCATTTTTTGAAAAATTCCTGTTATATCAATGAGTTAGGCAATTATTTTGCAAAAGCAATTGTTGTGCCGCTCAGTAATGTATTGATGTAGAATTACCGGCTGGAATTAGTGAAGAAGTTGCACTGTCATATATAATTTCTTACCTAATTCTACTTTGTCAGATTAAACAATACTTCGGACAGTTTTTAATTCGGCAATTCTTGTAAACTGTTGGAAAACATCGAAGTTTCGAATTAAATCAAAGTCAGGTTTTGAGCTAAGTTTGATTTAATTCCCGTCTGAAAATTAGAAAGCCCGTTTTTATTGGCTTTCAGGTATTAAAAAACTGTCCGAAGTATTGATTAAAACGAATTGAAGAAAAGGGCAAAAGATCGGATAAATAAAGATTATGAAAATACCTGTTGATGAAAAAAACTTAATAATTACGCAGTCACCTATCGGGAACGGTTTGCCTGTCGCAGACT
>JAJAZE010000057.1 GCA_026785925.1 Pyrinomonadaceae bacterium | reverse complement strand
TGTTTGTCGCGTTACCGGCAAAATCAGCCGAAAGCGTTTTGGCGATAGCGTAGAACTCGCGGCGATTAGTGATAAAATCGGCATTGTTGAAAAGATGCGATTTGGGAGGAAAATAAATAATGAAAGGAGAAGTAACGAAACCAGGCAAAAAGTTTTATGAAGAGCATTTGAAGCCGATGCTTGAGCCGCAGGAAAATGGTAAATTCGTGGCTATCGAACCCGAAAGCCACGAATATTTTATCGGCACAACCGCCGTCGAAGCATTAAAAAAAGGAAACACATCATTTCCCGAAGAAATTCTCTTTTTGGCAAGAATCGGCTTCCCGACAGCTCATAAGCTCGGAGGCTATGGCTACAATAAAAGAATCCGGTAAAGTCAACGAGCAACGCGAACCCTTGTATTTTCGTCGAGTTTGAAAACGGTAAGAATGTCGGATTGCTTATTGATACGGGCTTTAACGGTTCGCTTTGTTTGCCGCGTTCTTTAATGCCGGAACTCGGACTCAAAAAATTTTCCGAAGAAGAAATTTTCGGCATCTGCTGACATACGGAAGTTGCTGATATTGCGATAGCCAAAATCGTTTGGTTTGGTCAGGAAATAGAAATTGAGGTTTTAATCAACGACGGCGACGACCGGTTATTGGGTTAGTGAATTGCTTGACGGGAAAACATTGAGAGTTAATTACCGAAATAAAAATTTGTCAATCTCAGATAGATAAACAGCTAGTCAAACAAAAAATTGTGGAACGGATGAACTGGAAAAAATCGCTGTGCGGTTGAAGAAGTTTGGTTGAATTACAAGCCGAAAGTTTGCCAATCGAAAATTTAAATAACTACCCGTAAATTGCACGAGTCTCAGTATAAATGATGAGGTATGATCAAAGTCGGGCTGACAGGCTCAATTGCCGTCGGTAAAAGTTACGTCGTGGAAATTTTCCGCGAACTCGGCGCGTTTGTTCTCGACGCTGACCTGACGGCGCGGGAAGTCGTCGCGCCCGACACGCAAGGCTGGCGATTGATTATCGAGCATTTTGGTAGTAACATTCTGCTTCCAAACAATGAAATAAACCGGGCGAAACTCGGTGCGATTGTCTTTGCCGACCAAGAGCGGCGACAATTATTGAATTCCGTCGTGCATCCGTTAGTTATTGAAAATCAGAACGAATGGCTGAAAGCGCGAGAAGCGGAAAAGCCCGACGGCATCGCCGTTATTGACGCGGCTTTGATGATTGAATCGGGCGGCTACCGGCGTTTCGATAAAATAATCGTCGTCTGGTGCGATGCGGCGATTCAGCTAAAAAGGCTGATGACGCGCAGCAATTTAAGCGAACAGGAAGCATTGCAAAGAATTAACGCGCAGATGCCGCAGGCGGAAAAAAAGCGTTACGCCGACTTTTTGATCGAAACGACCGAAGGTTTTGAAGCAGCGCGGCGGCAAACGGTGGAAATTTTCGGGCAATTAAAACTTTTATAAGAAAATGAAATCACAGGCGAAAGCGGCAAACGAAAACAATCGGCGATTAGCCGGAGGTTTATCCGTAAGGAAATTTACTGCTTGCTGCTGCTGCCTGCTGCTGCTGTTTTCAAGTGCCTGCAATCAATTGGAAAAACCGAAAACCGAACCGTTTTACGCCGAGACCGCGCCGCCGCAGAAAAAGGAGTTTCGGTGGAGCAACGGTAAAATGCCGAAGAGTTTCGATCCGGGACTCGCAGCGGCTTCGCCCGAAACCGATGTGATCCGCGCCGTTTATGAAGGTTTGACCGACACCGATCCGCAAACTTTGAAAACAATTCCGGCAATTGCGGTCGAGTGGAAATCTTCGAGCGACTTTAAAGTCTGGACGTTCGGTTTGCGAAAAGATGCCCGCTGGTCAAACGGCGAGCGCGTCACGGCAAAGGATTTCGTGCGTTCCTGGCAGCGTCTGGCGGCGATGGGCGATAAAGTTTCCCGCCGCGAGCTGCTGCAAAACATCGTCGGTTTAAAATCGGCGGCAGCGGAAATTCCTTTAAAAACGCTTGACGAGACGGAAAATTCCGTCATCGCCGCGCCGCCGATTTTTGATCCGAGCCGGTCTTTACCGAATTATCAATCAAACTCAAATTCGAGTGTCGTTCCGCTGCCGTCGGCATCGCCGCCGTTTGCCGCGCCGCCGTCCAATGAAAAATCGGTCGGCGAAAAGCCAATCGAACCGCCGTTCGGTGTGACGGCGATTGATAATTTCACGCTGGAAGTTGCGCTCGTCAAACCCGACAAAGATTTTCCCGCGCTCGTCGCGCATCCGATTTTTCGCCCGATTTACGGCGACGGCAAAAATTATGCCGCCAACGAATTAAACGCCGACATCGTGACAAACGGCGCGTTTCGCATCTCCAGCGTCGGGCAGGACGGCATCACGCTCGACCGCGCCGAAAAATACTGGAACAAAGAAGCGGTCGAACTCGAACGAGTGCGTTTCGTGCCGACCGAAAACGCCGAGAAAGCTCTGGCGGCATATCGCGCCGGGGAAGTTGACGCGGTGACGAACGCCGATTTTGAGCCGCTGGCATTAAAACTGCTCACGCCTTTTGAAGATTTTCGGCGCACGACGCACAGCGCGATAAATTTTTACGAGTTTAACCGAAAAATGCCGCCGTTCGACGACCGCCGCGTGCGCGAAGCGTTGACCATTGCCGTTGAGCGCGAGCGTTTAACCGAAGATGAAATGGACGGCGCGAGCCAACCGGCACGACGATTTTTGCCGTTTGAAAATGCCGCCGCCAAGGAAATCGTCGAAGATGCCGACCGAGCCGGAAATTTGCTGGCGGCGAGCGGTTTTCCCGGCGGCGCGAATTTTCCGACCGTGAAGTTACTGGTCAATCGCAACAATATGCAGCAGCGCATCGCGCGCAGTGTGGCGAAAATGTGGAAGCGCGTTTTGAATATCGAAACGGAAATCGTCGTTAAAGATGCGGCGGAAATCGCCAACGCCTGGGCGACCGGCGAATTTGCGCTGCTGCGGCGCGGCGCGGTGCTGCCGACGGCAAATGAAACAGCCAATATACTGGCGATTTTCGCGCCGCCGGCGGCGGAGTTGCCAATCGTCGTTCCCGACAATAATTCTCAGTCGCAAACCAATCGCCAGCCTGACGGAAACTCGAACACCAATTCTTCCGTATCATCCGAATTGCCGAGAACAGAGGAAACACCAACGGCGGCAATTGATAAAAACTTAATTTCGGCAGCGTCTGAAAAAGACGAAACGATTTTGACGGAAGCGCAGGCAATGACCGAACTGCCTGCAATTCCGCTTTATTTCCCGACCTCATACTCGCTGGTCAAGCCGTATATTCAGGGTTTCGACATCAATATTTTAGACGCGCCTTCGCTCAAATCCGTGAAAATTGATAATAATTGGCAACGGTAAAGGGCGCAGAACGAATCGTAAATTCCTACTTGTCCGGCGCAAAATACTACTGGAAAACAACTGACTGATAATGTTTCAAAGCCAAAAGTTTCTTGCCTGAAAACTGCGAAGAATGTTACATTTATCGCGGTCAAAATGTTTTCAGCCCGGTTCTCCCAATCCACCGCGCAGGCGAACATTTCCGGCAGATTTAAAAATTAAAGGAGTCTTACATTTATGGCGCAAATCGGTTTAAATCAAACTCGTTTAGGCATTGCGTTGCTGGCAGTGTCTTTATTTTTGTCCGGCTGCACGAGTTCGGCGAGCAATCGCTACTGGGGCAAAACCGCCGCGCCGACCGATAATGTGCTGCGGTATATTACCGGCAGCGAACCGGAATCGCTCGATCCGGCGTTCGGGACGGGACAGCCGGAAGCGCGGATTTATATGGCTCTTTACGAAGGTTTGCTCGAATATCATCCGAAAACGATGGAGCCGATTCCGGCAATTGCCGAAAATTGGGAAATCAGCGCGGACGGCACGGAATATCTTTTTCACCTGCGTAAGAACGCCAAATTTTCCAACGGCGAACCGATCACGGCGAAAGATTTCGTCTACACTTTTCGCCGCGCACTCTCGCCCGAACTCGCGTCGCGCAATGCCAATCTCGGTTACTACATCAAATACGCCGAAGCGTATAATTCCGGCGGTTCGTTCGTTAAAGGTGCGGACGGACAGTTTTTGCTGAAAAAAGATTTCGCCAAAACCGACGATAGTCAAGCGTCCGACACGCCCGCCGGAAAAACCGACGGCAAAGTTGAAAACGCGCCGACCAATTTCGGTACGCCGACCGAGTTTCAAAAAAATATCAACGCGCCCGACCGTTTGACCGTTAAAAGCGATGAAAAAGAACGCGCCAAAGACCTCGCCGCCGATCCGCAATTGAAGGCGGCGGTCGAAGGCAAAGAACTCGTGCCGGTGAAAGCCGAAGATTTGGGTGTCGAAGCGGTGGACGATGACACTCTGCGCTTGAAACTTTACCAGTCCGCGCCGTATTTTATCCAACTGCTTCCGCACCAGCTTTTTCGGGTTGTCAACCGAAGCGCAATTGAAAAATCCGGCAAAGACTGGCAGCGCGTTGAAAATATCGTGACCTCCGGCGCGTTCAATCTCACCGAACATTACCCTTACGACAAACTCGTCGTCGTTAAAAATGAAAATTACTGGGACGCGGCAAATGTGCATCTCGACTCGATTGAGTTTTATCCGCTCGAAGAATTAACGACGATGATGAATCTTTACAAAAGCGGTCGGGTGGACGCGCTTTATAATCACACCGTGCCGGCGGCGTGGCTGGACGAAGTGCGCCAGTTTAAAGACGAATATATGGATCACCCGGAAGTGGCGAACGAGTATTACAGTTTGAGCGTCAAAAAGCCGCCGATGGATAATTTGAAAGTGCGGCAGGCGTTCAGTCTGGCGATTGATCGTTTCGCGCTGGCGAAGTTTCGCAAAACGCCGAAGCCGCTGTCGAATTTTACGCCCGACGGAATTTTTCCGAAGTATGACGAAGCGCGTAAAAAAGTTTTCGGCGAGAAGTTAAAGGCGGAGAATGTCACGGTCGAAGAATGGTCGAAAGGGCGTTTGTTCGATGCCGAGAAAGCTCGAAAATTGATGACCGAAGCCGGTTTTCCCGTGACTAAAAGCGGCAGCGGCTGGAGTTGTCCGACGTTTCCGGTTGATAAAGTTACTTTGAGCTACAACACGGCGGAATCGAACAAAGCCGTCGCCGAATTTAATCAGGCGCAGTGGAAACAAAATCTCGGCATCACGATTCCGATCAAAAATATGGAGTGGAAAACCTTTCTGCCGTTTCGCTCCGGTGTCGAATATCAGGGTTTTACACGCAACGCCTGGGTCGGCGATTATATGGACCCGTTCACGTTTCTGAATCTTTTTTATTCGCCGTCGAACGACGGGGCGACCGGCTGGTGGGAACCGAAATACGACGCGCTGCTCAATTCGGCGAACCGGGAACTGGATTCGCAGAAACGTCTGGAAATGCTGGCGACCGCCGAGTTTCAGGTTTTGCAGGAACAACTCGTCATTCCGCTCGTGACGCAGGCGACGAACTGGATTAAAAAGCCATACGTCAAAGGAATGTATCCGAATCCGGGAACGCTCCACGCTTGGAAATTCGTCTACATCGAACCGGACGCGAACAAGTGGGACGCGAACGCCGACAACATTATGAGCGATTCCGACGCGCAGGTTGACGAACAAATCAAGCGTTTGACGGCGACGATGACGCAGAAATAAAACTTATGGATGACGAAAAATTAGAAAAAACAATCGAGTTTATATTGAGTAATCAGGCGCAGTTTACAGTTGATATTCAATTGTTGCAGGAATCCAATAAAGATGCGGAAAAGCGTCTCAGCGTTTTGGAACGCGCAACCGTCAATCTTTATAATTCTTTGACGGAAACCAACAAAAATACCAGCGCAGTCGCGGACAAAGTTGATTTAGTAGCCGACAAAGTTGATAAACTTGCTGACAAGGTTGATAAACTCGCTGATTCTCAAAAGGAAACTGACGAAAGATTGAACGCCTTAATTTTAATGGCTGAGAAATTTTTCAGCGGAGAAAACGGCGATTCCGAAAACAAAAATTGACTGTTGATAAATCGAAATTATGCTGAGTTATATTATTCGCCGACTGCTTTTGGTTATCCCGATGGCGTTGCTCGTCATTACGCTGACGTGGATTTTGATTCGGATCGCTCCGGGCAGTTTTTACTCGTCGGAAAAGAAGCTGCCGCCCGCCGTCGAAGCCAATATCAAAAAGAAATACGGTCTCGACAAACCCGTCTGGCAGCAGTATTTGAGAGTGATGGGCAACATAACCTGCCGAACCAAGGATGCTGACGAAACAACCACCAACGGCTTGCAATTTGGCGTTGCCGGAACCAATTTCAAATGTTTTGATTTCGGCGATTCGCTGAAATACGAAGGGCAATCGGTCAACGAAATCATCCGGCGGCATTTTCCGTATTCGGCGACTATCGGCATTCTGGCTTACATTCTCGCTTTAATAGTCGGTTTGAGTGCCGGAATAATCGCCGCGCTCAAACAAAATTCGGCGACCGATTACGGTTCGATGTCGCTGGCGATGCTCGGACTTTCCGTGCCGAATTTCGTTCTCGGTCCGATTCTCGTGTTGATTTTTTCCCTGTGGCTTTACTGGCTGCCGCCCGCGCGCGTCGGCGGTGCGTCGAGTTATGTGCTGCCGGTCATTACTCTGGCGGCGATTTACGCGGCGTATATCGCCCGTTTGACCCGCGCCGGAATGCTCGAAGTTCTGCGCTCCGACTATATCCGCACGGCGCGGGCGAAAGGTTTGAGCGAGTGGAAAGTTTTAATGAAACACGCGGTGCGCGGCGGTTTGATTCCGGTGGTTTCCTTCACCGGTCCCGCGCTCGCCGCACTTTTAGCCGGAACGGTCGTCATCGAAAAAGTTTTCGCCATTCCGGGTCTAGGCAACATTTTCATTCAATCGGTTTTCAACCGCGACGAACCGTTGACGCTCGGCATCGTCGCGTTTCTTTCGATTTTAATTATGATTTTCAATTTGCTGGTTGATATTTCCTACGCATTTTTAGACCCGCGAATTCGTTACGAGTAAAAATTATGACAACTACCGCCGAAATAGAAAAAGTAAACGCGCCGTCAATCGCGCGGAAAAGGTTTCGCGCCGACGAAGTTCATAAAATGATGGAAATCGGCATTTTGCCGGAAGCCAGCGGTTGGGAATTGATTGACGGATTTTTAATAGAAAAAATGAGCATCGGGAGCAAACACGCCAGCACCGTAAAAAGACTGAATCGTAAGTTATCTTTAATTGCTGAAGATAAATCAATCATTTCCGTTCAAGACCCGATACATATCAATGAATATAATGAGCCTGAGCCGGACATTGCGCTGCTGAATCTGCGCGAAGATTTTTACGCGGAAAGTCATCCGACACCGGACGAAGTTTTATTGCTGATCGAAGTTTCCGATTCGACCGTCGAATATGATCGTGACGTTAAAAAGGCTCTTTACGCCCAAGCCGGAATCGCCGAATTTTGGCTGGTAAATTTGAAGGAAAACACCGTCGAGCGTTATTCGTCGCCGAAAAACGGCAGTTACCGGCTGGCGGAAATCCTGGAACCCGGCGAGACGATTAAAGCCGGGACGATTGAAAATTTAGAGTTGAAAATCACCGAAATTTTAGGCTCGTAAAATTTATGGAACAACAAGAAATCATCAAAAGCGCGTCGCTTTGGAAAGATGCGTGGAAGCGTCTGCTCAAGAATAAACTGGCGGTTTTCGGGCTGGTCGTCGTCGCGGTAATGACGATTGCCGTTATCATCGGTCCGGCGATTATCAAATGGGCGACCGGTTTTGCGTATGACACGATTCCGTCCGAAGGCGAATTGATAAAGTCGTTTCCGCCGTCGCTCCAGCACCCGATGGGAACCGACGATTCGGGACGCGATATTCTGGCAAGGGTTTTGCAGGGCGGCAGAATTTCCCTGATGGTCGGCATTATTTCGACGTTCGTTTCACTGATTGTCGGCGTTTCCTACGGCGCGACCGCCGGTTATCTGGGCGGCAGAATTGACAATTTTATGATGCGCGTCGTGGATATTATCTACGCGATTCCATATATTCTCCTGGTCATCGTTCTGCTGTCGGCTTTCGGCGGACAAAACGCGCCGCAGTGGATTCAGTCAATTTCCAACGCTCTGGGCAGCGGACAGGGTTTGAGCCAGATTATTTTATTATTTTTTGCGCTTGGTCTGGTTTCGTGGCTGACAATGGCGCGGGTCGTGCGCGGGCAGATTCTTTCGTTGAAAAATCAGGAATTCGTGATGGCGGCGCGGGCGACCGGCGTTTCGACACCGGGAATTATTTTTCGTCATCTCGTCCCAAACGCGCTCGGTCCCGTAATCGTCTACGCGACGCTGACGATTCCGTCGGTGATGTTGTCCGAAGCGTTTCTGTCGTTTCTGGGAATCGGCGTACAGGCTCCGTTTGCGTCGTGGGGAAGTCTGGCGGCGGACGGAATTAAGAACATTTCGGTTTTCCCGTGGCAGTTGATTTTTCCGGGCGTGACGATGGCTTTGACTTTGTTTTCGCTGAACTTTTTAGGCGACGGTCTGCGCGACGCGCTCGATCCGCAGACGCGCAAGTTTTAGATTTTACGAGGTAAAAAAAATGCAAGCGACCGCAATTTTGGATGTTGAAGAACTGCTCGCCGACATCGTGCCGGGCGACCCGAAAGTTTTATATGGTGTAAGTTGGGAAGATTATTTGGAATTGACCAAAAATCTTTTAGAAGAAACGCACATTAAAACGAGTTTCAATCGAGGCATTTTGAAAATTATGGTGTTAGGTTTTAGACACGATAACAAATCGCGTTTTATCCACGATTTAATAAGACAGACAAGTCTGATACTAAAAATAAAGACGATTCCGGCAGGCTCGATGAGTTTGATTTCCAATCGTGTTCGCAAAGGCGCAGACCCGGACGAATCTTATTATATTCAAAATTACGACCGCGCCAGCTTTAAACGGGAACTTTATGATGATGCGACCGACACGCCGCCCGATTTGGTCGTCGAGATTGATGAAACGCATAAATCGGAAGACAAATTTGAGATTTACGCGGCTTTCGGAATCAAAGAATTTTGGCTTTACGACGCGGAAATTTTGAGAATTTTCGAGTTATCGGAAACGGGCGACTATCTTTTGTCTAAAAACAGCCTCGCGCTTCCGATTTTAACGGCAACAGTTTTAACCGAATTTCTGAATCGAAGCCAGCGCGAAGACCAATTTAAAGTTTTACTGGATTTTCAAAATTGGTTAGAAGAAAATAAATGATTATGAAAAAACTACTCATCACAATTATCTTACTGTCGGTTTGCTCCGTTTATGCACAAACGGACGAAAAGGAAACTCTCAAGCAACTCAATCAGGAAGTAATCGCCTTATACCGGAATCAGAAATTTGATAAAGCACTCAAACCCGCGCAACAGGCGGTTGATTTGAGCCTTAAAATCTACGGAGAAGAACGGACGGAAACTGCCGATGCTTATAGAACCTTGGGTGTAATGTATCAGGAAACAAAGAAATATAAACAGTCAATCGATAGTCTGCAAAGGGCAGTGGGCATTTATCAGAAAATGTCCGATTCAAAACACGAGGAATTAGTTTTGGCTTACCAAATACTTGCTTATTCGCAATTTCTGGACAATAGAAAAGCAGAATCTGAGACAAATTACTTGAAAGCAATTGAAGTTTATGAAAATAAGTTTGGAAAAGAAAGCAGGGAAAGTTTTTTGGCGACATTGAATTTGGCAAACATATATGTCCGCCTTAAATGAAGTCGAAAAAGCCAACGAATTTTACTTGAAAAGTTATGCATTAGCAATTAAAAAATTTGGCAGGGAAACCATTGAACTTGAACAGGTTGAAGATTCAAGAAGTTGCCTAATTCCACCATCACGGAGAACTAATAGTGAAAGCGAAAGAGCCTTTATTGATGCAAGAAAAAAAATCTTAGGGGAAAACGATGAACAAGGCGCAAGAATACTCAATGGCAAGGCGAAATCTCTGCCCTTGGTTCCTTATCCATTTGAGGCAAAATCGAGAAGAATAAGCGGAATGGTTTCCGTTAGAGTAAAAATTGATGAACAGGGAAATGTAATAGAAGCGCGAACCATTTGCGGACATCCGATTTTAGGCAAAGCCTCTGAACAAGCAGCGAGAGGCGCAAAGTTCGCCCCAACTTTAAGAGACGGAAAGCCGATAAAAGTTAGTGGAGTTATAGTTTATAACTTTGTTCCATAGTGACAAAAATGATTGAACAAAACGGAAAGATTTTAACGGTCAACGATTTGAAAACCTACTTTCAAACCGAAGACGGCGTGGTCAAAGCAGTTGACGGTATTACGTTCACGCTTGAGAAAGGCGAAACGCTCGGCATCGTCGGCGAATCGGGCAGCGGGAAATCGGTGACGAATCTTTCGATTATGCGCCTTATTCCCGAACCGCCGGGCAAAATCGTCAGCGGCACAATCGTTTTCGACGGCGTTGATGTTCGCCAACTTTCGATTGATGAGGTGCGGAAAATTCGCGGCAAACGAATGGCGATGATTTTTCAAGACCCGATGACTTCGCTGAATCCGTTTTTGAAAATCTCGACGCAGTTGATGGAAGTCACCGAACTGCATCTCGGACACAATAAAAAACAGGCGCGGGAACACGCGATAAAAATGCTGGATACCGTCGGAATTCCCGATGCAAAAAATCGGATTGACGGTTATCCGCACGAATTTTCCGGCGGAATGCGCCAGCGCGTGATGATTGCGATGGCGTTGTCGTGCGACCCGGAATTATTGATCGCCGACGAACCGACGACGGCTTTGGATGTGACGATTCAGGCGCAGATTCTCGAACTCATCAAAGATTTGAAGGCGCGAATGGGAACAAGCGTGATTTTGATTACGCACGATTTGGGCGTGGTTGCCGGGATGACCGATAAAATTATCGTGATGTATGCCGGAAAAGTTTTCGAGCAGGCTCCGACGTTTGAACTTTTTGCGACTCCGGCAAATCCATATACGAAAGGCTTGCTGAAAAGCGTTCCCGATCCGGCGCACGAAGACGGCACGGAACTTTATCAAATTCCCGGCTTGCCGCCCGATGTCGCCAATCTGCCGCCCGGCTGTCCGTTCGCCCCGCGCTGCGCCCGCGCCGAAGACATCTGCCGCGCCCAATATCCGCCGTTCGTCGAAATCAACGAAAATCATCGGTCGCTGTGCCATTTTGCGAAGGAAGTTTATGCTGAATCGGTAGCTGAAAGAGAGAAATTATGAGCGTTACTATTTCGACAATTGAAACCCGAAAAAATCATCCGTCGGCGGTTTCGGCAGATGCGGAAATTTATTATCCCGACACTGACGAAACGATTATGCCCGAAGGAATTCAACATTTTTTACTGAGCGTTCATCTCGCTTCGATTCTGTTAGCTTTTTTCGCCAGCCGGAACGACGCGAAGGTTTTCGGAAACGTGATGCTGTATTACGAAGAAGGCAAACCGAAAAAATTCGTTTCGCCGGATTTGATGGTTTGCTTCGGGTTAGAACAGTTTCCAAAGCGCGTTTATAAACTTTGGCAAGAGAAAGTCGTGCCGTCGGTCGTCATCGAATTTGCGTCGAATACGACCTGGTTAAACGATGTTAGCTCGAAACTCGCGCTTTATCAAAAACTCGGCGTAAAAGAGTATTACGTTTATGATGTCGAATACGCCCACTTGCCCGAACCTCTAATGGCATTTCGTTTGGAGGACGGCGTTTTGTCTGAGATTGAAGTTAGAGATAAACGAATTTTAAGCGAATCTTTAGGTTTGGAATTAGTTGATACGGGCGAAACGCTCCGATTTTGCAATCCTGAAACAAACGAATTTTTGATGACGATGGAAGAAATGGCGGCAGAATTAGCACTTTTAAAAGCAGAAAAACAAAATGGCGGAAAATAACGAAAATAATCTTCTTTCACTCAAAAACCTGCAAGTCCATTACAAAATCGGCGGCGGGTTGTTCAAAACAATCAAGCACGTCAAAGCGGTTGACGGCGTTTCGCTCGATATTAAAAAAGGCGAAACTTTAGGTTTGGTCGGCGAATCCGGCTGCGGAAAATCAACGCTCGGCAAAGCGATTCTGCGCCTGACCGAACCGACCGGCGGGCAGGTTTTATATAACGGCAAAGATTTGGCGAACGTGTCGCAAAAGCAGATGCGCGACGAACGGAAAAATCTGCAAATGATCTTTCAAGACCCTTACGCCAGCTTGAATCCGCGAATGACCGTCGGGCAGATTATCGGCGAGCCGATTCGCACTTTTAATTTATCGAACGGCGGCAGCGTCGAAGAAAAAGTGCAGAATCTGATGGAAACCGTCGGGCTGAATCGCCGCTTTACCAAACGCTACCCGCACGAATTTTCCGGTGGGCAAAGACAGCGCATCGGCATTGCGCGGGCGTTGGCGGTTGACCCGGAATTTATCGTCGCCGACGAACCGATCTCCGCGCTCGATGTTTCGATTCAGGCGCAGATTATGAATTTGATGGCGAAACTTCAGCGGGAAAAGAACCTGACTTACCTGTTTATCTCACACGATTTGCGCGCGATTCGTCACGTTGCCGACCGCGTGGCGGTGATGTATTTAGGCAGAATCGTCGAACTTGGGCAGGCGAAAACCGTCTACGCCGAACCTTTGATGCCTTACACGAAAGCCCTGATTTCCGCCGTCCCGATTCCCGACCCGGAAATTGAAGCCAAACGAACGCGGATTATTTTGAAAGGCGATGTGCCTTCGCCGATCAATCCGCCGTCCGGCTGTCATTTCAACACGCGCTGTCAGTATGCGATTGCCGAATGCCGACGAATCGAGCCGAAATTAGTCGAGATTAAGCCGCAGCATTTCGCGGCTTGCATCAGGATTTCGTCGGAAAACCCTCATATCGAAGAAAACGTGAAAAACGGTTTGGGCGTGATCGGAAATTGATTTTAATGATTATCTTTAGTTTTCAAACTCTGACTCGACCGGTCATCGCTCGCTTCACTCGCGGCGAAGATTATTTGTCTTGACTCAGGCGGCGCAATAAACTCTTGATGGTTGCAAATTTCTGTTTGGCAAGTTACCATAAACTCTCGTTAAAACAAGGTGATTGTTAGATTATTCCTCAAAAGCAATTGCTTGTTTTTACGATTCACAAACGCTTAATTATGGGCTTTTCAACGATTGCAATTCACGCGGGCAATGAGCCGGACAGCGCGACCGGCGCGGTCAGTGTGCCGATTTATCAAACTTCGACTTACGCGCAGGACGGTTTAGGTATCCATAAAGGTTACGAATATGCGCGGACGCAGAACCCGACTCGTTCCGCGCTGGAAAAAAACATCGCCGCGCTCGAAGGCGCGAAATACGGATTTGCTTTTGCTTCGGGAATGTCGGCGACCGACGCGGTTTTGAAGCTCGTCAAAGCGGGCGATCACGTCATCGTCGGCGACAACACTTACGGCGGAACTTATCGTCTGTTCAGCAAAATTTTGTCGAACTACGGAATCGAATTCGACTACGTTGACACCTCGGATGTCACCAACGTCGAACGCGCCTTTAAGCCGAACACGCGAATGGTTTTCGTTGAAACGCCGACTAATCCGATTATGACCGTCACCGATTTGCAGGCGGTTTCCGATGTCGCCCACGCGCACGGCGTGCGCGTCGTCTGCGACAATACTTTTATGTCGCCGTATTTGCAGCGTCCGATGGAGTTCGGCGTGGATATTGTCGTTCATTCGACGACGAAATACTTAAACGGACATTCGGACAGCATCGGCGGATTTGCGGCGTTGAATAACGAAGAAGATGCCGAATGGATCAAGTTCGTCCAAAACGGCATCGGCGCGATTCTCTCGCCGTTCGATTCTTTTCTGGTTTTGCGCGGCACGAAAACGCTCGCCGTTCGAATGGAAGCGCACGACAAAAACGGGCGCGCCGTCGCCGCTTTTTTAGAAGAACATCCAAACGTGCAGAAGGTTTATTATCCGGGTTTGTCGTCGCATCCGCAGCACGATTTGGCGCGAATCCAGCAGAAAGGCTTTGGCGGAATGGTCGCGTTTGAAACCGGCTCGCTGGAAAATGCAAAAAAGGTTTTGGAAAACGTCAAACTCTGCACATTAGCAGAAAGTTTAGGCGGCGTTGAAAGTTTGATTTCGCATCCGGCGACGATGACGCACGCTTCAGTTCCGTCGGAAAAACGTCAATCGTTAGGAATCACCGACGGTCTGGTGCGCGTTTCGGTCGGAATCGAAGACGTTGAAGATATTTTAGAAGACTTAGATCAGGCACTTGGCTAGTCTGGGAAGTCTGGGGAAGTATAGGGAGTCGTGGAAGTTTAGAAACTCGTGGAAGTCTGGAAATATCATAATCTCCTGAATTCTCTCGACTTCCCAGACTTTCCAGACTTCCCAGACTTACTTAGACTTCCACGACTAATTCAATTATGTTAACTGTCGAAACACACGCTACATCGCACATCGGGCGCGTTCGTAAAGGTAACGAAGATAACTATCTTCTTTTGCACGTTTCAGATGTCAAAGCCTGGATGAGTTCGCAAGACCCCGGCGAATTTATCGTCGAATCGCAAAAATTCGAGATTGACACCAACGGAGTCGTGCTTGCCGTTTCGGATGGCATGGGCGGCGCGTTGGCGGGCGAAGTCGCCAGCAAAATGGCAGTCGAAACCGTCAGCCAGAAATTTCTTGAAGAAGATACCGAAAAAACCATCGCGCCCGAACATTATAACGATTCTTTAATCTCAAAACTCTACGACGCAACCGTTTATGCCAACCATTTAATTCATCATCAGGGACGCACCGATCCGCAGTATCAGGGAATGGGCGCGACTTTTACCGGCGCGGGCATTACGCCGGAAGCGGTGGATTTGATTCAGGTCGGCGACAGCCGCGCCTACCTGGTGCGAAGCGGACAGATTTATCAAGTCACCAAAGATCAGTCGCTCGTTCAGCAGTTGATTGATGCCGGACAAATTCAACCCGAAGAAGCCGAAACGCACACGCTCAAGAACGTCATTCTGCAAGCCTTGGGCGCACAAAACGAGATTTATCCGGTTCCCGCACGTTTGATGCCGCACCGCGAAGACGTTTTATTGTTGTGCAGTGACGGCTTATCGAACAAACTCGGCGGCACGGATATGCAGCGGATTATCGTCCAAAATTTCAATCAACTGCAAATCGCGGCGGCGGAACTCGTTAAACTAGCCAACGAACGCGGCGGTGAAGACAACATCACCCTGATTTTGGTCAAACTCTTCGGAGACGAACTGCCGGAGGCGAACGGCGGAGAAATTAAATTGGAATTATTAAATTTGGGAAACATTCACGATACGGCTGATCAAACCGACACGGCAGAGATTCTTTGAAGGTAAAAAGTATAAGGCAAAAACTAGGAGAGCCGTAAAGATAAACTTAAATATTTATCGTTAACGGCTCTTAATTTTTTACCTTTTGCTTTTTACCTTTTTACTTTTGTCATTCACTTCCCTCACGCCATTCGGGAAGTTTTTTGGAATTTTCCATTCTTTGAACATAAATCAAAGAGCCTTGCACTCGCACGACTTCGACTTTCTCGCCTTCAATCAAAGCCGTTTCATTATCAACCGGAAAAGCCGTCCAAGTTGAACCGTAGACTTTTACCGCGCCTTCCTGCAATGCGCCCCGACTGGCGGTCGTCACCGTCCCGATTTGTCCGGGCAGCGCGTCCATCCCCATTTTCAGTGTGTTTTCGTCGCTGGGCGAAAAATATTTGGCTAAAATCGTGCGTGACATAATCGTCAAGATGATCGAAACGACCGCAAAAGTCAGGAATTGAAGAGTCAGTCCGAAACCCATCCCGCCGACCAGCGCAGCGGCGAGTGCGCCGACACCGAAACAAAACAGCACAAAACCAAATGTGAAAACCTCGGCGATGATTAGCGCCACGCCCAAAACAATCCACAAAATCCACGCTAATTGCTCCATCCGATTTCCTTACAAAATAATTGATTTCCGCCAATAGTATGGCAATTATTTACAAATTTGTCATTTAATTATTTCCGGTTGAGCCACGCTTTTATCCAATTTGCTTCTTTGAACTTAACGCGCCGCCATGGTAACCTTTTTCTCGTGCTTGGGTGGCGGAATAGGTAGACGCACAGGACTTAAAATCCTGTGTCCCTTGTGGACGTGCGGGTTCGATTCCCGCCCTAAGCACCATTTAGAATCAACAAGTTAAGGGCATCTCCAAAGATGCCCTTTTCCATTGTTTTGGCGTTTAGTGTGCCGTTGGTGTGCCAAGCCTTTATTATGTGCCGGTTTTGCGGTAAAGCATTGTTTCGAGATGCGCGGCGGCTTCGGCTTGCATACTTGGTAAAACGTGCGAATAAACATCTAAGGTCAAAGCTATTGTTGAGTGTCCGAGCCGTTCGCTCACCACTTTAGCGTGAACACCGGCTTTTAATAATAAAGTAGCGTGAGAGTGTCGCAAATCATAAAGCCTTAAAGATGTGCGAAGTTCGGCGTTTTTCAATACTCGTTTATAAACTTGCGTGATGTTTGAATGCGTCGAAGGCGTTCCGACTTCCGACGGAAAAACTAAATCGTGGTTTTGCCAAGCCGCGCCAAGTTTCAACCGTTCTTCGTTCTGTTTTCTGCGATGTGTGCGAAGTTCTTTGATTAAAGTTACAGGCAAAGGCAAAGTGCGGCGTGAACTTTTTGTTTTAGGTTCGGAAAAATACCATTTGCTTTTCGGCAATCTGATAACAGCGCGGCGAACGCTTGCCGTTTTCTTTTCCAAATCTACATCTTTCCATTGCAAAGCAAGATACTCTTCTGGTCGCAAGCCGGTCGCCAGCGCGAACGAAAACATTGTTTCGAGCCGCTCGCCTTTCAAAGCGTTCAAAAACAATCCGCATTCGGCTTCGGTTAAAACGTCCATTTCCTTTTTCGTTTCTTTCGGCAGTTGAACGAGTTTTGCGACGTTGCGCGGCAAAATATCTAATTCAACCGCTTTTCGTAATGCCGATGATAAAACCGCGTGAACATAACGAACGCGCCTTGCGGCTAATTTCTTTTCCGTCTGCAATTCGCCATAAAGTTTTTGAATGTGCATAGCCTTCAAATCAGACAACTTGATGTTGCCTAAAGAATCGCGGACGTGAAGCCGCATCAAATCTTTGTAATCGCCGAAAGTCCGCTGATGCAGACGCGGCTTCGCAATCGTTTCGAGCCAAACATCTAAATACTCACCTAAAGTCTGTTTTGAATTTGCGTTAAGTGTGCCGTTGTCTAATTCACCTAACTTTTTTGTTAGTTGCTTATCCGCTTCCGATTTAGTGCCTCTGAATGTTTCGGAAAAAGATTTGCGCTTGCTGTTAGAATCGCGTTGCTGAATGCGAATAAGCCAAACGCCTTTTGATTTTTCGATTATTTGTCCTCTCATATTTTTCTTTGGATAAGGACACGCTTTTTGATAAAATCGGCGTGTCCTTTGGTTTAGTGAATGATTCCTTTGGATAGATCGGGCTTAGGGAAGTTAGTAGCTTTCCTAAGCCTTTGCCGTTTATGCCGTCTGTTGTCGTCTGGCAAGTCCGATGTGAAGCGATAAAGCCGCCGCCGCGTGATAACAAGGCAAGCCTTTTTCCGCTCCCTTGCAAGTGCAAGCCACTGTTTTATAACCGCGTTCGTCTTTGCGGCAAACAACCGTGTAATAACCTTTCGAGCCGGATACGCGATAGCGTCCGAAGCAATCGAATTCGACACGCGGGCGAAGTTTCAGAGCCTTTGCAATCGCGTTTTTCAGTTGTGTTTTGTCCTTCAAAATAAACATTTTTTTTCCTTCCTTTCTTTTTGAATTTGTCATTTCTGACTTAATAAAAGTATAGCGTCTAAACGCTATAAATACAAGTTAAGAATAGCGTCTTGACGATTTATTTTTTTGAGCTTATTCTTTTTTTATGAAAGAATTAACAACTAAAGAAGTTGCTGAAAAACTGAATATCAGCGTTAGACAAGTTCAAACTTTGATTCAACAAGAAAGATTGCCTGCTACAAAAAAAGGGCGTGATTGGTTTATCAAAGAACAAGACTTAGAAACTGTTCAAGAAAGAAAAAAAACAGGTCGCCCGCCGAAAGACAAAAGCGAAAAATAAAAAGCCTTTCACTTTTCCGGCAAACCTAATGCTTCCCGAATAGCCTTTTTTTCATCTTCAAGCGTTTGAATTTTATCGTTTCCGGTTTTCGCTTTGATAAACTTTCGGGCTTCGTCTTCAGTAAAAGCGATAACTCTCAAAAGCTCGTCTTTTTCTTCCATCATTTCTAATGAAAATAAAAGATTGCAAATTTCGCGGCTGAAATTCGGGCGCAAGCCAAAATCATCACAAACGGCATTCCAGGCATCCGTTGCGCGAACATACAAAAAAGCGGCTAACTTTGCGTGTTTTATTGATCGTTCTTTCTCATCTTCAAAAGCGCAATGCAGGAAGTAATCAAACTGCATTACATAACTCAATCTAACGATCAGATTGCAAAAGCGAAATTTGTTTATCTCTTCCAACAAATTGAAATAATCCGGCTGTCTGAATCCTTCACGCGGACTTGCCGCCACTATCGCTCGCAGTTCGCTTTCGTCATTACGGGCAAGTGCGTTGTCGGCTAAGGACATTCGCTCAAGCATCGTTAGATTTTCATAGCTTTTTCTTAAACTTTTGATGGTCATTTCTTTTGCTTCTCTCTTAATTTCAAAGTCATTTCAACCGCTTCAAGCCGCGCTTCCATTTCGCCGACTTTCAACGCTTCGAGATAGGCGTGTGCAATCGAAACAAGCAAGCGTCCGCGCTGTATCGAATTGTCTAAACCGATTGATTCCTGCAAAGCGTAGTCGAGAACAATCAAAACATCTTCGATTTTGCGGATTGACGAAGGCAAAACAGATGCGTCGGCATAATGCGGTTGTTTGGTTGCGAGTCCGCCATTGCGCCGCGCAATCGCTCTTTCCCTGCCTCTGGTCGCGTCGTGCGTAAAGCAGAAACCGCTTTCGTTGGCGAACGCTTTACACTCTTCGCCGGTCTTCGTATTTGCTTTGCATTTCTTATCTGACATAAGCGTTAGTTACCAAGCCTTAACTTGTCTAAAGTTGCATTCAGCGCAACCAAACCTTTCGTTGTTACTCAAAGGATTACTGCCGTTTCCAGACTTTGACCTTCCGACAATCTCGCGCATCGCGGAAATAAGCGTCTTTTGAGAATCCGAGCGATTCATCTTTATAAAATCCTTCGCCGCGCTCATTTACCATTTCGAGAAATCCGCACAGGTTTAATGACTTTCGCGTCGTAAAATGTTCAAGCAAAAGTTCCAAGTTTGTTTTTTCATTCGATAGCGATTCAAAGAAATTTAATTTGTCGAGAACTTCGCCGACCGCCGAATCTGAAATTTCTTCCGTCAATAAACTGCACGTCGTTTTGTCGGGCAACCGTAACTTTTTGACCAATGAATCAATCGAATTCGGTTTCACCAAACATAATTCCAAACGCAGAACGCCTTTGGCGTGTGCAATCGCTTCCGGCGTGGCGTGTTTGCGGTCTAAAACCTCTTTCAACTTCGGATAGATACGAATTTGCTTTGTTCGCGCTTTGGAAGTGAAATAGAGCGTCGCATCTTCATAAAAATTCTTTCGCAGCGGCGGCAATCTTTTCGCCGCCAGAATCTTAATCATTTTCCAAACATCCGATTCGCCCAAACAAATATCTTTGGCGTAATGAATCAAAGAGACG
>JAJAZE010000056.1 GCA_026785925.1 Pyrinomonadaceae bacterium | reverse complement strand
CTTCGGCTAAAACGTGCGGAGCAAGTCCAAACAAAGACTTGATTCGGTTTTCAGGAAACATTTTCAGGTTATCAAACTTCATAACCCGAATAAATTTTCAATGAACTTGATTTTCTACAAAACTTTATCGGAACATCTAATACACTGGCATTGCAATCGAATGGCAAGATTTTGGTCGGCGGCAATTTCGGAGGTATTGGCGGACAGCCGCGCAGTAATATCGCCCGCTTAAATCCGAATGACACGCCATTTGATTTTGACGGCGACGGACGCGCTGATGTGTCGGTGTTTCGCCCGTCGAACGGCGCGTGGTATCTCAATCAATCACAGAATGGTTTTACCGGCGTTCAGTTCGGCATCTCAACCGACAAAATCGTTCCCGCCGATTATGACGGCGACGGCAAAACCGATGTCGCCGTATTCAGAAACGGGACGTGGTATTTGCAAAGAAGTTCGCTCGGATTTACGGGCATCGCGTTCGGCGCGGCGGACGATATTCCCGTTCCGGCTGACTACGACGGTGACGGGAAAGCCGACATCAGCGTTTTTCGTCCATCAAACGGAACTTGGTATCGGCTCAACAGCGGTAACGGAAATCAATTTTTCGCCCAACAGTTCGGCGCAACCGGCGACAAACCGGTGGCGGCGGATTACGACGGCGACGGGAAAGCCGATATTGCGGTTAATCGCGCGGGCATCTGGTTATCTCCAAAGAAGCCAACTCGGATTCACAGGTATCCAGTTTGGCGACGGCAATGACAAATCCGTTCCGGCGGATTACGACGGCGACGGCAAAGCTGATGTCGCGGTGTTTCGACCATCGAACGGCACCTGGTATCTGCTGCAAAGTCAGGCGGGTTTTACCGGCATCGCGTTCGGATTGGGAACGGATATTCCGGCGGCGGCTGATTATGACGGCGATGGCAAAGCCGACGTTGCCGTTGTCAGAAATGGAACGTGGTATCTGAATCGTTCGCAGGCAGGATTCACGGGCATCGCCTTCGGAACGGCGACCGATTTGCCCATTCCCAATGCTTTTGTCAGATAAATTTCTCACGCCTCACTTTTTTGAAAATCGCTAATCCGATTTTTCCGTAGTCGGATTAGCGATTTCCCTCGACACAAATTTTAAGTTTTGAGATTAATAATGAAACGAATCAAATTTTGCGGGCTGATGTTGCTGTTGTTCGTCGCCGCAGCGGTTTCGGCGCAGGACGTTCGGATGAATTTCGATGCCGGAAAAGACGACTTGCCAAACATCTCTCAATCAAATCCGACAGTCTCTACGGCTCGAACGCAGGCGATGTGGGTTTTTCCCGGCGGGCAGAATCCGAATCCGATTACCAACGGCGCGGCTCGCAACCGACTGATTTTCGACAGTTGGCGCAGCGGCGTGAATAAACTTTACGTCAGCGTTTATCAATCAATCGAAAATAGCAGCGGACGTTTGATGTATGAAGATGCGGCGATGGCGCAACTGGTTAATCGCGCTCATCGCAAAAACAGACAGGAAGTTTGGACGGCTTACGGCGCACCGGATTGGGCTTTAATCGGTTGCAGCGCGACGGCTTTTCCGCTGCGGCGGATGGCGGAAGTCGCCGCTTATAACGCTTCGCACCGTACGACTGACAAATTCGACGGCGTAATCCTCGATGTCGAACCGAACGAACCGCAGAGCGCGGCGGATTTTCAAGCGTTGCTCAACCTTTACCGCTGCGTTCGTCAAACTCTGCCGCCGAACATCAAACTCGCCGCCGCGATTCGCTTTTTCTGGGACGCGCCCGTCGCTTTTCCCGCGTCCGGCGGCGCGGTCAAGCCGGTTTATCAGCACATTATTGACCTGAATCTCGATAACGTCGTCGTAATGGGCTACCGCGATTTCGCCGGAACGTCCGACTGTTCACAGGGCGACGGCATCATCTGTTTAGACAAAGACGAAATCGCCTATGCCAACAGCGTCAACAAACCGAATCTGATTTTAATCGGCTTGGAAACGCGCAATCCTTTTCCCGATTTGCTCAACAAAGAAACTTTTTACGAAGAAGGACAAACCCGACTGCAAACCGAAACGCAGACGGTTTCAAATTTCTTCACCGGCAGCGCGAGCTTCGGCGGCTACGCGATTCACAATTATCAATCGGCATATTTGAGCGGCACCACCGATTGGCAATCGCCCGCCGCGCCTTTGCCGTGAGCGGTAAGCAATCGAAATACTTTTCCTGTAAGATTTTGCGGCTTTTTGTCATTACAAACGAACGGTTAAAAAATTAACGAAACAATCAAACTCCTAAAAATAAAAATGAATAATCAAATTCAAACAAAAACGGCGAAACGTCTCGCTATCACTTCAATCGGCAAAACATTAACTTTTGCTGTTTTCTCTCTGCTGTTGTTGACGGCGGCAAATACAAACTTACGCGGGCAGTCGGCTGATAACTTTAACCCGAACGCATTTAATCCGAACGGCGGCGGTTTGGCGGTTCAGATTATCATTCCGCAAACGGATGGTAAATTTTTAATCGGCGGGAATTTTACAACTGTCGGCGGGCAATCGCGCAGCAAAATTGCTCGCATTAACGCAGACGGAACACTTGACCCAATTCTTACCTCGCCTTTCCCGGAGGGCGATATTATTCACACTATTGCACTACAATCAGACGGCAAGATTTTAGTCGGCGGAATTTTCCGAATCGTTCCGACAGAACCAAGATATATTTTGCGCTTAAATGCTGATGGAACACTTGATACGACTTTCAATCAGCTTCTGGATGCCGCTGTGCGTTCGATACTGGTGCTGCCCGATGGGAAAATTCTCGTCGGCGGCAGTTTTGCATCCTGTAATACGGGAACTCCAACATCGGTTGGGTGTAAATTTCTTGCTCGATTAAACGGCGACGGTTCGAGGGATGGAACTTTTGTAAGTCCATTTCAGAATGTGAATCAAGAAGCCGCAGGCGCGGTTCACCGAATAATACGACAACCGGACGGAAAGATTTTAATCGGTGGTCAGTTTGTAGTAGTTAATAGTAGCGGAAACGTTACGCATAGAAACATCGTGCGTTACAGCACCGACGGAACATTAGATTCATTCCACTTGCCTTTTCTTAATGATTTGCGCGGCGGCATTTACGATATGAAACTACAGCCGGACGGAAAAATTGTTGCGGGCGGCAATTTCGATTTTGCCGACCTGCAACTAGGCAGAGGTATCAAGCGATTTAACACAGACGGCACACTTGATTCGTCGTTCGACACATTGTTTCCCGCTGGCACTATCTCAGCTATCGCACTACAACCAGATGGAAAAATTTTAGTCGGCGGTCAATTTGTGAACATCGGCGGTCAACCGCGTAACAGTATTGCCCGCTTAAATCCGAACGGCACGGCAGACGGTTTTTTCCCTAATCCTACAGGCACAGGCGCAATTTACTCTCTCATAGTTCAGTCGGACGGCAAGATTTTGGTGGGAGGAAACTTTGCAATTATGGGCGGACAGCCGCGCAACAATATCGCTCGCTTGAATCCGAATGACACGCGATTTGATTTTGACGGCGACGGCAGAGCGGACGTTTCAGTGTTTCGACCGTCCAACGGCGCGTGGTATCTGAACCAATCGGCAAACGGTTTCACGGGCGTTCAGTTTGGCATAGCAACCGACAAAATCGTTCCCGCCGATTATGACGGTGACGGGAAAGCCGACATCGCCGTTAATCGCGGCGGCATTTGGTATCTCCAGCGAAGCGCGCTCGGATTTACCGGAGTCCAATTTGGAGAAGCGGCAGACAAACCCGTTCCGGCAGACTATGACGGCGACGGCAAAACGGATGTCGCCGTGTTCCGACCGTCAACCGGTGTGTGGTATCTGCTGCAAAGCACGGCAGGCTTTACCGGCATTCAATTCGGTGCTTCGACGGACGCGCCGACACCGGCGGATTATGACGGCGACGGGAAAGCCGATGTCGCGGTTTTCCGCAGCGGCGTGTGGTATTTGCAGCGCAGTCAAGCCGGATTTACCGGCGTGGCATTTGGTTCGGCAGGCGACAAAGCGGTTCCGAACGCTTTCGTGCCGTAGAATTTCTCACACCTCACACTTTTTAAGAGCTAGTCTGAAAAGTCAAAGAAGCGGGCGCAGAGCAACCCTTTCAGACCGGTCATTTCTGGTAAGTTGAGTGAAAAAACGCAAGTTTAATAAATTGGCAAGTCAGGAAGGGTTGCTTCTTGCGCCCGCTCTTTCGACTTTTCAGATTAGTGTTCAGTCAAGATTGAATTAACGGATTGACAGCCGGTCAGAACCATCAATTCATCCTTGACTGAACACTAGCTTGAGCTAGTGGACAAGTTTGAAAAAGGAAGGCTTGAGCCGAATTCCAAAAAATAATATGTATTCCTTAGTGCTTTAGCTAAAGCTGCTATGATTGATTTTTTTTATTTGACTCAAGCCGGGAGTCTTGAAAACGCCAACTACTAGCTCAAGCTAGTGGCAATTGATAAAAAATCAAAGCGTTATAAGTTATTTTTTACTTGTTCCTCATTTATCTTTTGCTGTTCCGGTTCAGGGCAATAAGATTTATACTTTGACCAAAATTGTCCCGATAAAATATTAAACTCTTGAGGAGTAAGAAAATGAAAAAGATCAACTCGATTATTCTGCCTGACGCTCGTCGGATTGTTTTTATCGCCGGAATGATGGGAATTATTCTCGCCGGTTTTTTAGTGCTGACCAAATCGGCGGTGATGCAGTCCGGTTTGCCAACTATCTCCGATTTGACTGCCCAACCTGACACGCTCGGCAGATTGGCGTTTCAGCGGTTGAATATTTTCAACTCCGGTTCGGCGAGCGTCTCGCTTCTCGCCGTCAATGCCGATGGGACGGGCTTAACGACGCTCGCTGGCGCCGGTACACCGCCGTTGTTTTGCGGCGAACCGACATTCTCGCCGGACGGTGCGAGAATCGTCTATGTCACCGATTCTGATATTTACGTGATGAATGCCGACGGCAGCAATAAAATCAACATCACTAGCAATGGTCTTGCAATAGTCGAGGGAAATCCGTCGTGGTCGGCGACGAATAAAATCGCCTACGAGCGCGCGAGTCAAATTTGGACGATGAACGCCGACGGCTCGAATCAAACGCGATTTTCCGCTATCACGCAGCCGTCTCCAATCACACCGGCTTGGTCGCCCGACGGCTCGAAAATGGCTTTTGGAAGCGGCGGCGAAATTTGGGTAATTAACGCCGATGGCACCGGCGAGCGGCGCGTCACCAACAATGCGACCACCGATGCCGACCCGCAATGGTCGCCCGACGGCGCGAAAATTATCTTTGGCAAAGGCGGCGGTATCGCTGTCATCAACCTCGACGGCACGGGTGAGACGAATCTGACGAACGGAGCGAATGACGGCAAACCGAGTTGGTCGAGCGACGGAACGAAAATCGCTTTTGTCCGGCGCGACGGAGCAAACGGCGGGATTTTTACGATGGATGCGAACGGCGCGAATCAAAGCAGACTCGTCGCCGATCAGTTGTCGCAGCCCGGCAGAAACGAAAACGATAATCCGGCGTGGCAGCCGGTTCCCGCCGCGCCGAATACGTTTATCATCGGCGGGCGCATTACGCGCGACGGCATCGGGCTAAATAACGTCACGGTTAATTTGACCGGGGCGACGGCGACGGCGACCGTGACGACCAACGCGCTCGGATTTTACCAGTTCGGTAATTTGCCCGGCGGCGGCAGTTACACGCTTACGCCGTCGCTTGTTAACGTGACTTTTACGCCGCCGAATCAGACTTTTACCAACTTAAGTTCCAATCAAACCACCGATTTTACGGCGACCGGCGGCAGCGGTTTTTGTCAGGGAGCGTTTTGCTATTCAAACGGCAAAATCGCTCATTATTTTAACTTTGGAGCCGCGAATTTCAGAGTCGCCACAATTAATCCCGATGGAACGGGGCAAACAATTATCACGCAGACATCTAACGATTCCGAACCGTCTTATTCGCCGGACGGCGCGAGGATAGTTTTCGTGAGAAGCAGTCCGGCAGGAATTTATCGGGTGAACGCCGACGGCAGCGGCATTATTCAACTAACTACGGTAAACGATACTTATCCGTCTTATTCGCCGGACGGAGAAAGCATCGCGTTTGTCAGAAATCAAAGAATTTTTAAAATGAACGCCGACGGCACGAATCAGACGCAGATGACCACTCAAGCGGGCGATAATGAACCGGCTTTTTCGCCGAACGGGTCAAAAATCGCCTTCACCAGAGGAAACACGATTTACACGATGAATGCGGACGGCGCGAATCAAACTCAATTAATAACGGCGAGTTCGTCTATGCCGTCATATTCGCCGGACGGAAGAAACATCGTCTATCTCGGTGCGGGAGGCATTTTCGTGATGAACGCGGACGGGACAAATCAAGTTTTAATAAGGGTAGGGAACATTAGACCGTCTTATTCACCGGACGGAACGAAAATTCTTTACACGAATCGTGATTTTGTCGGTGCCTCACCCAGAGTCTATACGATGAATACCGACGGTTCAGGATCGGGTTCAATAACCTTCGGCTTCACGGCGGATTGGCAGCCGATACGCCAACTGCGCCGCACCGAGTTCGATTTTGACGGCGATTTAAAAGCGGACGTTTCCGTCTTTCGCCCGTCAAACGGCTTTTGGTATCGGCTGAACAGCCAAAATAATTCGTTCGCCGCCGCGCAGTTCGGCATCTCGACGGATAAACTCGCGCCCGCCGATTACGACGGCGACGGCAAAACCGACATCGCCGTTTTCCGTGAAGGTGCGCTCGGTTATTTTTATATTTTCAACAGTTCGACCAACACGTTTCGTTTCGAGCAGTTCGGAACCACCGGTGACGCGCCCATCGCCGGCGATTGGGATGGCGACGGGCGCAGCGATTTAGCCGTTTATCGCAGCGGTCAAACCGCCGGAGCGCAGAGTAATTTTTACTATCGCCCGACCGCCGCGCCCAATGTTGATTTCCGCGTTATTGTCTGGGGAACCAACGGCGACAAACCGCTGGTCGGCGACTTTGACGGCGA
Source organism: Pyrinomonadaceae bacterium (assembly GCA_026785925.1). Lineage (GTDB taxonomy): Bacteria > Acidobacteriota > Blastocatellia > Pyrinomonadales > Pyrinomonadaceae. The sequence goes on along the minus strand of JAJAZE010000056.1, from coordinate 5,218 downwards.
CGGCAAACTCGACGCGGCGGTCTTTCGTCCTGCCAATGCAACGTGGTATGTGCTGAAAAGTGCGGACAATCAATTGCAGTTCGCGCAGTTCGGCATCGCTTCGGACATTCCGACTGCCGCCGATTTCAACGGCGACGGCAAAACCGATTACGCCGTCTTTCGCCCGTCAACCGGAACGTGGTTCACGTCGCAGAATCCGGCGACTAATTACGGCGCGATTCAATTCGGCGCAAACGGCGATTCGCCCGTTCCGGCGGATTACGACGGCGACGGGCGTGCTGATGTTGCGGTTTTCCGTAACGGAACTTGGTATTTGAACCGAAGCCAAGCCGGATTTACGGGCGTGGCGTTCGGCTCGGCGGGCGACCGACCCGTTCCCAACGCTTTGGTGCCGTAAGGATTTCTCGCGCTTCCCTGTTTTTGAAAATCGCCAATCTCTTAGCCGTTCGGTTAAGAGATTGGCGATTTTCGGTTAGACTGGTGATTTGAAGGTTGCCGGTTTAGAATTTACTCGTTTATGGATAACAAATTATCGAAGACAAAACTCGCTTTTATCGGCTGCGGCGTGATGGCGGAATCAATGATTGCCGGACTGCTCAGGAAAAATCTGGTTGCGCCCGAACAGCTTGCGGCGAGTCATCCGCGCACGAATCGCCGCGAGGAATTGACCGCGAAATATAAAATCCGCGTGTTTGAAAGCAATATCGAAGCGGTTGAAAGCGGTCGGGAAAACGAAAATTCAATCGTCGCGCTGTGCGTCAAGCCGCAGCGTTTGAGCGGCGTTTTGCACGAATTGAAAGATGCCATTTTGCCAAATCAAATCGTTTTATCAATTATTGCGGGCGCGAAAATCGAAACGCTTGCCGAAGCATTGAACAATCAAAAAGTTGTTCGCGCGATGCCGAATACGCCTTCGCAAATCGGTGCGGGCATCACGGCTTGGACTTGCACGGAAAGTGTTGAGGAAACTGAACGCGCACAAATCAAAGCGTTGCTGACCGCGCTCGGCAAAGAGATTTATGTCGAGACGGAAAATATGATTGATATGGCGACTTCTTTGAGTGCGACGGGTCCGACGTATGTTTTTATGGTGATGGAAGCGTTGACCGACGCGGGCGTTCACCTCGGATTTTCGCGCGAGACGGCAAAGGAATTGGTGCAGGAAACGATGCTCGGCTCGGTACGGTTTGCGATGGAATCGCATAAACATCCGGCGGAACTTCGCAATATGGTGACATCACCGGGCGGCACTTCCGCCGAAGCGATTTATCAGATGGAAAAAGGCGGCTTGCGAACCGTTTTGTCGAAAGCCGTTTATTCGGCGTATCAAAAAGCCGTTGCGCTCGGAAAGAAGCAGTGAAAAGCGAAAGTTGCGAACCTTGTATCAACCGTTAGATTTTAACTTTGCGCTTTTCACTAACTTGAATTTCCAAATCATTCTTTTCTGCTCTTCATCGTAAATATACACGCCTTCGGTCACGCGCCAAAAACCCAAAAATTTCCAACGACCGACCGCCAATTTGTTGAAAAGCGGAACGGCGTGTTTTGATTCGACGGCATTAAACATCGCTTGATTAAATGAATTTAGCTGCTGGTCGCCGCGTCTGCCCGCGCCGGTGTAGAAAATCGTATTTTCGGTGTCGCCGTGAAAATCCGGGTAACACGGATTGATTCTACCGAAGTCGGTGAGCAGGGAAATCAATTTGCCGCCGCGCTGATAAATGCCGCTGCGAATTTTGTGAACCTCGCCGACTTCGCGCCACGAAAATATCTTCCGAAAGTCTTCGGTGGTCGGAAAACTGTTGCTGATTGCGCCATTATGTCTGCTGATACTTGACATAAAATTTTCGGATGCTAAACTCTCAATACTTTATCTAAACTCTTTTAAAGTATTTTAACAGCTCTTTCATTTCATTTCTTTACAGGAAATTTATCGTTTTAATCGTGAAATCGCGGGAATTTGTCCGGTGCTGAGATTGTCATTTTTATTTATAACGGCTTGATATATTATCGGCAAATTTCTAAATTTTACGTTCCCAAGGAGACAACTGAAAGTGAAAAAATTTCTAAGTGTTTTTGTAACTCTGCTGGTTGCTTTTGTCGTTTTTGCGTTTCTGACCAAAACTGCGGAAGCCGATAAATCGGTTTTCGGCACGAAATCGCTGGACGATACGGAAAGAATCAAACAAATCAGTCTCGATTTTTTGAGAGCCAATCTTGTCAATCGGGCGGCGGGTGATGTCAAAGAACTAAAAGCCCAAGCGGTTACTTTTGACGATTTGAATATGGCGCATACGAAAGTGCGGCAAACCGTCGGCGACATTCCTGTTTGGGAAGGCGAAGCGATTGTTCACATCAAAGCGGACGGCTCGCTTTCGACCATCACCGATAACCTGAAGGATTCTCTTTCGGTTGATACCCGACCGACAATTTCCCTTGATGAAGCCGTTAAAATCGCGGTCAGAATGTATAGCGGAGCGGCGGATTTAACCGAAACGCCGACCGCCGACTTATGGGTTTTTCGCGGCAAACTGCGCGACCATTTAGCTTATCGAGTGGAAATGCCGCGTCTGGACGGCACGGAACAGACGGCGATTCCCGTCATTTTCGTGGACGCGCAAACGGGCGAAAATGTTTTTGAATACAACAATCTGCAAACCGGTTCGGGCGATTCGCTCTACAGCGGAACGGTGAACATTGCGACCAGTTCCGCCGGTTCGACTTTTTATATGGAAGATTTGACGCGCAAGCAGGGAACTTTCAATATGAACAATACCGGCAGCACGACGACCGGAACCGGCGGTACGCAATCGCGCTATTCGGGAACGGACGATTTGTGGAGCGCGACTAACGAACGCGCCGGAGTTGACGCGCATTACGGCGCAGCGAAAACTTTCGATTATTATCAAACGGCGCATAACCGCAACGGAATTGACGGAAATTATGGTCCGGGAACGACCGCCGGCGGCGCGAACAGCGGAGTCAGCCTGGTTTCGTCGCGGGTTCATTTCGGCAGCAATTACAACAATGCTTTTTGGTATCAAAACAAAATGACTTACGGCGACGGCGACGGTTCGAGCTTTACGCCGCTCGTCACACTGGATATTTGCGGACACGAAATGACGCACGGCGTGACGGAAAGAACCGCCAACTTAACTTATTCAAACGAATCGGGCGCGTTGAACGAATCAATGTCCGATGTTTTCGGCGCGATGGTCGAGCTTTACGCCGACGGCGGCACGATTAGCGCAAACACCTGGAAAATCGGCGAAGACGCTTATACGCCCGGAACAACGGGCGACGCGCTTCGTAATATGGACAATCCGCAAGCGGCGGGCGACCCCGACCATTACAGCATTCGCTACACCGGAACCGCCGACAGCGGCGGCGTTCACACTAATTCGGGAATCGTCAACCACGCCTTTTACTTGATCGCGGCGGGCGGCACGAATCGCGTCAGCGGCGTGAATGTGACCGGAATCGGAACGACCGATGCGGCGAAAATCTGGTATCGCTCGCTGACCGTTTATATGACTTCGGGAACGAACTTCGCGGCTGGCAGAACGGCAACGATTAACGCCGCCAACGACCTTTTCGGCGCGACCAGCACGCAAGCCGTGACGGTTGCCAAAGGCTGGTGCGCCATCGGTGTCGGTGCTTGTCCGGTAACTCCGACTCCAACGCCGACCGTAACTCCGACGGCAACACCGACTCCAACTCCGGGCGGCGGCGAATTGCTCGTCAACGGCGGATTTGAAGGCAGCGTTTCACCGTGGATTAATTCCGGCACCGGAGCATTTTATACGAATAACGGAAGCTATCCGCGCGGCGGCACGGGCTATATTTATTTCGGCGTGAACAACAGCGTTTCGGGTCAGTCGTATCAAACCGTTTCGATTCCGACAGCGGCGACCGGAACTTTAACCTTCTGGCTCAACGTCACTTCGAGCGAAACGACGACGACCACGCAATACGATAAATTGTTCGTCGAAGTCCGCAACTCGGCGGGAACATTGCTTTCAACTCTGGCGACTTACAGCAACTTAAACAAAGGCACTGCCGGTGTTTATTCGCAGAAATCGTTTAGTTTGGCAGCGTATAAAGGTCAGACGGTGCGCGTTCAGTTCCGTTCGACGACGGACAGTTCGGTCACGACGAGTTTTCGGGTTGATGATGCTTCGCTGAGATAAATTGAAGTTGAACGAACAAAAAGGGAACGGCAAATTTGCTGTTCCCTTTTTTTCGTTTACAATGAGTGTCGCTGATTTGAGTCGGAGCGCGGATTTCGTCCGCCAAGAATCGCTTCGCGTTCGTGAAACTTTTACATCAAATTCAAATTTGAGTTTATCCGAAAATTCATTTTCGCGCTCACGCGCTCATGGCGAACGAGCCGTTCGCGCTCCGATGAGCTGTAATTTTTCAGTCGTCTTTGATATTTATCGTGAAGCCGGAATCGGAACATCGCCGCTTGCGCCGAATTGCGCGGCAATAAAAGCATTATTGGAACTATTTAAGCGAAACCAACTGCCGCTCGACGGGCGAAAAACGGCGATGTCGGTTTTGCCGTCGCCGTCGTAATCCGCCGGTGTCGGAAGGTCGGTCGAAAGTCCGAATGCCGCCGCGCTCAAAGAATTATCCGAACTGCGAAGCGTGAACCAAATGCCGGTTGACGGGCGAAAAACGGCGACATCGGCTTTGCCGTCGCCATCGTAATCACCGGCAAGCGGTTGGTCGCCGTTCTGCCCGAACTGCACTGCATTAAACGCGCCGTTCGTGCTGTTTAAACGAAACCACGAGCCGTTTGAAGGTCGGAAAACATTCGCGTCGGCGTTCCCATCGCCGTCGAAATCCGCCGCCAAAGGAATATCGCCGCTCGCGCCGAATTGAACGGACGTAAAAGCGTTACTGCCGCTCAAAAGCCGATACCAAACGCCGTTTGCCGGACGAAACACGGCGAGATCGGCTTTCCCGTCACCGTCGAAATCGGCGGGCAGCGGCTTGTCCGAAGGATTTCCGAACGCGATGCCGTCGAAAGTGTTGGTCGCGGATTTCAAACGAAACCACGTTCCGGCGCGATAAACGGCGAGGTCGGTTTTGCCGTCGCCGTCGTAATCAGCCGGAGCGATAACGTCGGTGACTGCGCCGAACTGCGAAAAATTAAAAGAACCGTTGGCGCTGTTGATGATAAACCAGAAACCGTTTGCCGGGCGAAAAACGG
>JAJAZE010000055.1 GCA_026785925.1 Pyrinomonadaceae bacterium | reverse complement strand
ATACGATCTATTGTGCTTGCACTATGGCATGAGATGCTCGATCTAGATGCTCCATTGGAGCATATTATGGGTGGAAACTTCTATCTATGCTCTTTTTTTTCTTTTCCCCACATTGCCCGGCCCAAAACATTTTTTACATTAACCCCCCCAACACCCGGCGCCTTCAAAAAACCCGCCCGCCCTTTTCCGGCTGTAAATCAAGAATTTAGAACTTCAATTTTAATGCGAATTGAATGACGCGCCCTGATTCGCCGGTTTGAATAATCGCTTGCGTGGACGGCGGAGCGACCGTCGCGCAACAGGCTTGGGCAAACACGCTCGACCGAATACTCGGCGAACCGACCGATGCGTCACGCGGATTGTCAAAATTCGCCCGATTCAAAATATTAAACATTTCCGTGCGGAAATCCAGTTTAACGCGCTCGGTAATCGAGAATTGTTTGATAATTCCGATGTCCAAATTATAATATCCCGCCGCAACGAAGATATTTCGCCCGGCTCCGTTTTGACCGGGCAAAGGAATTGCAAAACCGCTATTATTCGGGAAATACACCGGACCGGGACTGCCGGAAAGTTCCTGTAGTTTGGCTTTCAATTTAGGATCAAGCACGACCGCGCGTGATTCGTGACCGGAATTCGAGGTGCGAACACCGCTGCGGACGCTGAACGGTTCGCCCGACATATAAGTCGAAATTCCGTTTATCGTCCAGCCGCCGACGATTTGATTGAGCCAGCCGGGAGCGTCGCCGAGAAAGGATTTGCCGCGACCGACCGGCAGTTCCCAAACGGCGGTTAAGTTGAAAACGTGTGTTCGGTCAAAATCCGAACGAGCCTTCTCTTCGTTTAAGTTGCGAATGTCGGTCGGCGTTCGGGCGTTGGTCGTTGACAAACCGCCGCCGGAAGCAGCACCGACCGGATCAACCGATTGATTGTCAATGGATTTGCCGAAAGTATAAGCGGCTGCCAAACCCAAACCCTGCGCGAACCGGCGGCGCAGCGTGAATTGAAAAGCGTGATAATTCGAGTCGCCGCTGTTGTCAATATAGGTGATGCTGCTGAATTGTTGATTCGGACGCAGACGCAGAGCCAAAGTCGTATTTTCGATTCGTTCGGCAAAACTTCCCGCCGCATTCAGCAACAACTCATCACGAGTAGTCGTCGAGTTAATAAAAGTTGCCGTCAACACGCCCGAAGTTATCAACGCGGGAACGGTTCCCGTTACGCCCGTTGGACAACCGGTTCCGCCAGCCAGACAGCCTGAGACAAGATTGCGCTGCATAATCAAAAAATCGGGCAAAATTCTATCGGCGTTGATTTGATTGCGATTACCCGCGAAATAAAGCCGCATTCCGCGCCTGCCGACGTAGGACATTTGCATTACCATTTTGAGCGGAAGTTCGCGCTGAAAACTCGCGCTCCATTGATGCACGGTCGGAAGTTTCAAACTCGGGTCAAAAACCGTAATCGGCGGCGCGTTGACATTGAGTTGCAGCGGCAAATTTAAGAACGAAGACGGTTTCAGCGTCGGCGCGGGAAGCTGAGTCGGAAAGCCGCCGCCGATTCTGAGATCAGGAGCGGTCGCGCAACCGGGCGTGGTCGCTCCGCCGAGAGTCGAAGAGCAAGTCAGCAGCAAACCGGGAACGCGCCCGGCGGCAGCCGTTACCTGAAATGTCGAAATCGGGTCGTAAGCGATGCGATAACCTAACCGAATTGCGCTTTTCCCCACGCCGCCAAACAAACCGCCCAAAAATCCTTTATCGAAATTCGGTGAATACGCCAAACCCAAACTCGGACCAAACGCGCCCAAATTATCGCGTTTATACCAACTGTCGGCTTTCACGAAAGCGGTCGGTCCGTTCAATATCGGATTTTCGGCAACATACGTTTTTCCGCTTGCCGTGCGCGGCGCGGGGTTGATTTCCCAACGCACTCCGTAATTAAGCGTCAAATTACTTCGCGCCTTCCATTCATCCTGAATGTAAAGATTGTATTGGTTGGCAAGGTGAAGTTCATCGAACAGCGTAACTTTTCCGTTAATCGTGAACGGCAGGAAGACATCCCTCTCCAAATCGCCGATAAAAGTTTGTTGAATGCGTGACGGAATGCCCAGCAAATTATTTATCGTATCTAGTAGATTGGTGTTATCAGTGCTGTTGATTAAAGGCGCGGCGGCGAATCCGACCGGCTGCCGAATGCTGGAAAGCAGCGAAATTTGCGGTGTCAGATTAATACCGCCCGGCTGTCCGCGACGGTCTCGATGCCGGTAAAAACGCGCGTTGAAACCGATGCCGATAACGTGTGCGCCGGAGACGATGCTTAACGTATCAAGAATTTGCGGCGTATAAACTTCTCTCTGGGTGCGCGGCGTATTGTTATACGGCTCGCTGATCAAATTGTAATTAATCGGCGAAACATCGGGAAACGCCGGGTTAGCTTCAGCTTGCGTGAAAAGGAAATTGAAATTTGAATAGCCGACTCGCAAATCGTTGACGATATACGGCGAAAAAGTTCGGCGGTAGCCGAGTGCTAAGTTTGAAGTGGTGCGAAAAACTTCGCCGAGCGGCGCAAAACCGGGAAAAACCTGCGGGCGACCGTTGAGCGGATCGCCTTTCAAGGTGTTGTATTTGGAATACAAAAACCGTCCGAAAATGCTGTCTCGCTCGCTGAAATTATGGTCAATCCGCGCCGAATACGCCGGACCGCGAACCGAAGTCGGCGGATTCCACAAAAACGCGCCGGTGTTTAATCCGTCGCCGAAAGCATAAGAATTGGGATTCGGCAGCGTATTTAAATATGAGCCGACCGTCGTGTTGAGCGTCGTTCCGGCGGGACCGTTGGCGGCGATATTGTAAGTAGCGACACAGCCCAACTGCGTCGCCGTCGTGCAAGCCGACAACCCTGCAATCAGATTTCCGGTCCTCGCGTCAACTAGAAGCGGAGAATTGCGCGTAATGGTCGTCGTGCCGATGACCAGCGGATTTGCCGGATCGGGTCTGAAATAACGAAAATTGCCGCTTCGGGCGGCGGCGGTGTAGACAATCGGAGTGCCGAAAGATTGGTCAATCGGCTGCGTAAAATCAATGACGTTGGTTTGAAAGCTGCCGAAGAAAAACGTCTTGTTTTTGATAATCGGTCCGCCGAGTTCAAAACCAAACTGCTTCAATTTTGTTTCGCGTTTCGGCAATTTTTGCGCGTTGGCGTAAAACTCCGTCGAGTTGAGCGCACTGTCTCTAAAAAATAAGAATCCGGTTCCGTGAAAACCGTTGCCGCCCGTGCGGGTCGAAAGCGTAATCGCCGCGCCGCTGTTGCGTCCTTCTTCGGCGGTGGCGTTGTTGGTCGTGACTTTAAATTCCTGAACATTGTCGGGATTGATGCGATAGATATTCGACACCGGATTCGGCACCGACGATTCATTAGCATCAATGCCGTCAATCGTCACGTTAAAGGCGCGGTCGCGCGAGCCGTTGATGTGAACGCCCGAACCGGCGGCTCCGCCCGAACGCTGGACGACTCCGGGTTCGAGCAAAACCAAATTCAGCGGATTGCGACCGTTGAGCGGCAAAGTTTCAATCGTCCGCTGGTCAACCACATTGCCGATGGTCGCCGTGTTGGTCTGCACCGTCTCGCGGTCGGAAACCACCGTCACGACTTCATT
>JAJAZE010000054.1 GCA_026785925.1 Pyrinomonadaceae bacterium | reverse complement strand
TGGTCGGCAAATCACGGCGCGGAAGATTTCGCGCACGATTTTACGATTGATATTTTTTGGGAAGACGAAACGGAAGTCGTCGCCATTGAAGCAAAAACCGTCAGACCGAACAGCGACGTTTCAAAATTGACCAAAGACAAAATTTTGCGGGCAAAATGCGTTCTGAAAAAACTTTATCCTGATAAAAACGTCAAATACTTTTATGGCTTTCCGTTCGATCCTTACGGTATTAATCCGACGACTTCCGACAAATCAGAGTTTATGAGGAAGAACGTCAATTTCAGTAAATACTTCGCCGAAGACGAAGTTCTGTTAGCTTCCGAATTTTGGGATTTCATTTCCGGCACACCGAACACGATGGAGATCATTCTGGAAATCATCAACCGGATTGCCACCGCCGAATTTCCGGCAAAGCGCGAATTTATACAAAACAAATCGAACGCCGAAATTTACGAGCAAGAATATTTGGCTCTGCTAAATCTCTGGCAACTTAACAGAGAGAAATCCTTAATTGAAAATGAATCCTCTCTCAAACAAACAATAAACGGGAATAAAGCATTAACCAGAATTTTCAACCAAGATGTTTTTATTAAGGGTGATTACAATGAAAATCGAATCTCAATACTTTCAGATTTAATTTGATAAATGAAAAACGCGCCCGAACCTTACAACCGCTGGACGATGCGCGGAATGCTCGATTTGCCGAACGAATTAAAAGTCGCCGAAGAATTTTGGGATTTTTTAGGCGGCGTGGGCGCATACAACGATTTGCTCGACATCTTCGAGCGCGTCGGAATTGAATTGCGCGGCGAGATTGACGACTGCTTTCAAAAATTTAACTTGAAATAATTAGCTGATAAATGTTCGCGCAAATTCCCGACAACTCACTGCCGTTTGCCGCTCACTAATAAAAATTGAAAAACCTTTTACGTTTTAGCGCGTAAAATGATGTGATAAAATTACTTTTCTCCAGTGTTTAGGGATCAATAATAAATGAAAAATAAAATTATGAAAGTCGCGGCAAGCGGTTTGGTGGCGGTTTCACTCGCTACCGGCAGTTTTGCTCAGACACCGAAGACTAAAAAGGATACGAAAATGTCAACAAATTTCAAATTACAACCGCTCAAACTTGAGCAATATACGCTCGACAACGGTTTGCGCGTGGTTTTGAATCAGGACAACGCCGCGCCGGTCGTCACGGTCGCGGTTTATTACGATGTCGGTTCGCGCAACGAGCGTGAAGGACGCACCGGCTTTGCCCATCTGTTTGAGCATATGATGTTTCAAGGCTCGGAAAATGTGAAGAAAGCCGAGCATTTTCAATTCGTCTCGAACGCGGGCGGCACGATGAACGGTTCGACTTCGACCGAACGGACGAATTATTTCGAGGCTCTGCCGGCAAATCAACTGCCGCTCGGTTTGTGGCTCGAATCCGACCGGATGCGTTCGCTTGCCGTCACCAAAGAAAATCTCGAAAATCAGCGCAACGCCGTTCAGGAAGAAAAACGCCTCGGCGAAAATCAACCGTTCGGGCAAGTATTTGACCAACTCAGCCCGATGATTTACAAAAATTTCGCCAACTCGCATTCGGTCATCGGTTCGATGGAAGATTTGAACGCCGCGACGGTGGACGACGTAAAGGAATTTTTCCGCATCAATTACGCGCCGAACAACGCCGTGCTGGTCGTCTCCGGCGCGTTCGAGACGACGGAGGCGAAAGATTTGATAAGCAAGTATTTTGCGACGATTCCGAAACAGCCGAAACCGCCCGCGGTTGACGTTTCCGAACCGACCGAAGTGACGATGAAATACAAGCAGTTTGAGGACAAACTCGCGCCGTTTCCGGCGTTTATTCTCGGCTGGAAAGTTCCAAAACGCGGCACTGCCGATTTTAACGCGCTGTCGCTCGCCGGAAAAATTATCAGCGAGGGCGAAAGCTCAAGGCTTTATCAGAAACTCGTCAAAGGCGAAGAATCGGTTTTACAGCTGGTCAGTTTTACCGACGAACGGCGCGGACCTTCGAGCTTTCTGATTTTTGCGATTCCGAAGCCGGGCAATGATTTGTCGAAAATCCGCGAGACGATTATGAACGAAATCAAGGATATTGCGATTAACGCGCCGACCGCCGAGGAAATGCAGAAACTGCACAACAACCTGTTCAACGACGAAGTTCGCGCCCGGCAATCGTCACTCGCCCGCGCTCAGGCAATCGCCGAATTCGCGCTTTATGACGGCGACCCGACGCTGATTAATACGGAACTCGACACATTATTAAAAGTTACGCCCGCCCAAATCAAAGAAGCGGTCAACAAATATCTGAACACCGAAAACCGCGTGCTGCTCGATGTCGTGCCAGCCGGAAAAGGTGATAAAAACAAGACCAGCGGTAACTAGACCGACGGAGATTTTAATATGAAAAAAGCAGTAAAATTATTAGTGTCCGCCGGTTTGATTTCAACTTTAGGCGTTGGCACTTTTGCCCAAAAAAATATGAATGAAGATTTTCGCAAAACCGCACCGGCGGCTCTCGCGCCGAAACCTTTCGACATCGCCAAGCCGTTTCAAACGACTTTGCCGAACGGTTTGAAAGTGGTTGTTTTTGAAGACAAACGCTTGCCGCTGGTCAGTTATCGGCTCGGTTTTAAAACCGGCGATGTCAACGACCCGCAAGATTTCAACGGTCTGACCGCCGCGCTGACGGCACTTTTGAACGAAGGCACGAAAACGCGCACGAGTGTGCAGCTTGCCGGTGAAATCGAACGGCTCGGCGCAAACATCTCGGCGAGTTCGGGCGACGACAACACGATTGTCGCGGCTTCGTCTTTGTCTTTGTATAGCTCGGATATTTTGAAAATAATGGCGGATATGGTTTTGAATCCGGCGTTTCCCGAAAGCGAACTCGCGCTTTACAAAAAGAACACGATTGAAAATTTGAAATATCAGCGTTCGCAGCCGGCGTTTCTGGCGAATGAACGCATTGCCAAAACGCTTTACGGAACACATCCTTACGGCATCGTTTCGGCGAGCGCGGATGAAGTCGGGAAAATCACCAAAGAAAAACTGTCGGATTTTCACGCGAAAACTTTTATCCCGAACAACGCGACTTTAATCGTCGTCGGCGATGTCAATCGGGAAAGTTTGCTCAAGGAAATCAACGAAAATTTCGGCAGTTGGAAAAAAGGTGTTGCCGAAACAATGAAGTTTGCCGCGCCGCCCGTTCGCACGGCGACGACTTTGACGGTGATTGATCGTCCCGGTTCGATTCAGTCGAATATCGTGCTGGCAAATCTGGCGATTGACCGCAGCAATCCCGATTATTTTCCCGTGCTGGTGATGAATCAAATTCTCGGCGCGGGTGCGTCGTCGCGGTTATTTATGAATCTGCGCGAAGCCAAAGGCTACACTTACGGCGCGTATTCGCGCTTTGATACGAGACGTTTGGCGGGAAATTTTGAAACCAACGCGGAAGTCCGAACTCCGGTGACGGGCGATTCTTTGAAAGAATTTTTCTACGAACTCAACCGCGT
>JAJAZE010000053.1 GCA_026785925.1 Pyrinomonadaceae bacterium | reverse complement strand
TGGAAAAACCAGAAACAATTTTAATGAAAGAGGCAATTGAGGAAGTCAAAGCAAGAATCAGCAAATTAGGCAGTATCCATCAGAGGAAAGTTGCTTCTTCTAGTGTTTAATTGGCGAAGGTATTGTTAAGCGAGACGGGGAAGTAATATACAGCGAGACGATAAAAAGCATTGACGATTTGAAGATATTTCTTGAAGAACGCCTTTATCGATATCTGGAAGTGTAGCTGTTGTGTAGCCAAAACCATTACTTCTTAAGAATCATTGACCTTTTACAGTCTTAAAGATCTCGCTACTAGCTGCCGTCAACTCGCCTCCGCTGATTAAACTGAGTCCTTCGGTAATCTTCCCCTGATAAATACAAAGAAGAGCGATAGAAAAAACGCCTGCCGAACAGATAGTAAGAATCTACATCTTAAAAGTTACAAGGCGCGACCAGGTTTCCATCTGCGTTTTCTGAAGTCGGTGTTGATGTTCCTGTTCTTTTTCCATCACCCGCGAAAATTCGTTCGTTGGCACCGGGCGTGAATCTCTGGTATTTTTCTGCCATTTCCGGGTTAACTACTTTATCTTTGGAAGTTGAAGACGTCTTTAATTTGTAATTTGTCCGCCTTTCTTGTTGGCAAAAAATGCTTGGTAATTTAGCCAAATGCACAGTTCTGACCCTGATTTGTAGGATGTTAATTAACAAAGGACTTTCTTAACCTTTTATAACTTTATATAACCTTAAGATTTATCCTATCTTTACTATTATCGGACTCATTTCTAATTCCAGAATAATTTTATCTGAAAATTGACTCCTGAAAGTTCTTAAAAGAACAAAGTTTCGTTCATTTTTTAATGCGAAACATTAAGAAATTTAACTCCTCGCCCGTTCACTCAATTCCACAACAAAACCGCAATTGAACATCTCGCCGGATTCATTCTGCGCCGTGCGCGTCAGCTTGATAGCCGGATTTTGACGCTTGTTTTTTTAATTTTCCAATTTTTTCTCCGCCGCGCGAATCGAGCGCGGTCTGAAGAATATAAATTTCATAACGGCAAACTTCGGGCTTTAAATTTTCCGTGTTAAATTATCAATGCAATCTCTCAAAGTATGAATTTACGTTTTTCAAAACAATCCCTGATTTCATTTATCATCGGTTACGGAATGGCTTTTTTGTCGGTCGTCGCCGCTCTGCTTTTAACCTTGATGATTTGGTCGGTCATCAAACCGATCGCTTCGCCTTTATTTCTGGTCGCGGCGATGCTGACGGCGTGGAAGCGCGGAGTGGGAGCGGGCGTGTTTGCCACACTCATTTCAGGTTTTGTCATAGATTACTTTTTCATCGCCCCACAGTATCAGTTAAGCGGTAATTTCGACGACGTAATGCGGCTTTCGGTTTTTACGCTCGAAGGTTTTGTTTTGTGCTGGCTGATTACTTATCGCGCGAAAGCCGCCGCGGAAATAAAAATCTCGCGCGAGCAACTACTTGCCTTGTCGCTTCGCCAGCAAACTTTGCGCGAGGATGAACGGAAGCGGATTGCACTGGAAATTCACGACGAACTCGGACAAGCCTTAACCGGATTGAAAATGGAAACATATCTGCTGAAAAAACAAATCGCGGAAGCCGAAACTCCTGAAAAATGCCGTAAAACCGACGAAAAAATCGATGAACTGCTGCACTTGATTGACGGGACGATTGTTTCCGTGCGGCGGATTGCCACCGAACTTCGCCCCGCGATTCTGGACGACCTCGGCGTAATTGCCGCCATCGAATGGCAATCGCGGGAATTCCAGCGGCGCACCGGCGTGGCTTGCGAGTTTTCAGCCAATGTCGAAGATCTCAATCTCAACTCCGAATTTTCAACTGCTGTTTTTCGCATTTATCAGGAATCGCTGACGAACATTACCCGTCACGCCGAAGCGAGATCCGTCGTCGTCGATATTAAAAAATCAGACCGAACGCTCGTGATGCGCGTCGAAGACGACGGAAAGGGAATGGGTTTGAGCGACAATTCAGACGGCGGCTCGCTCGGCATTTTCGGTATGCGCGAACGAGCCAGACTGATTGGCGGCGAACTTGCAATTTTCAGCGGAGCGCGCGGCGGCACGACGGTTTTGCTGACCGCTCCGTTAAATTAAAATTGAGAGATAAAATTCAAACGTAATGATAAAAATTCTAATCGCGGACGACCACGCCGTCGTGCGGCAGGGACTGCGGCAAATCGTCGCCGCCGACAATCAAATGACAATCGTCGGCGAAGCGCGAAACGGCGGGGAACTGCTCGATTTGATTAACGGCAATCCGGTTGACGTGATTGTTCTCGACATCTCGATGCCGGGCAGAAACGGCTTGGAAACTCTCAAGGACATTAAGCGTCTTTATCCGAATCTTCCGGTAATTATATTGAGTATGTATCCCGCAGACCAGTATGCCGTGCGCGTTTTCAAAAGCGGCGCCGCCGGTTATATGACGAAGGAATCCGCGCCGGAAGAATTGGTTCAAGCGATCAGAAAGGCACATCTCGGCGGCAAATATATCAGCCCGCAGATTGCCGAACTGCTCGCCGAATACGTCGAAACCAAAACGCTCGAGGCTCCGCACAAATCTTTGTCCGACCGTGAATTTGAAGTTTTCAATTTGCTGGCAAGCGGAAAAACCGTCGGGCAAATCGCCGACGGCTTAAATTTGAGCGTCAAAACCATCAGCACCTACCGCACGCGGATTCTCGAAAAAATGGCGATGACGACCAATGCCGAGCTAACCCGCTACGCGCTCGACTTTAAACTTTTGTAATTTAACCCGATAGCCGAACGAAATTTATCAATCGCCTTTCAATTCGCTTTCCCTCGCCGTTCTCGTCAGGCAATATCCTACAAAAAGACAAGAAAATATCCGTCAAAAAAAACGGGTGCGACCTGATACCCGAACACTGAACTTTATTACATAATTCTTATATCAGTTCAGAATAGTAATTCGGTTATTGAATTTAACAATTCGTCGGGACTGTTCAACCTTCAATCCAAGCCAACTTTTCGCTCGAATATTGTAAAAGTTATAGCTTTCACAAAGTTACGGTTTGCCGTTTTCGGCGCAGCCGTTTTGTCGAATGGTGCGGTTAGTAAAGAGGTCCGAAAAATAAAGTGATGGAGCGTTGTCGCCCTGAGAAAGTTAAACGCTCCATCGGTTCTGAAACAGTTTGCAACGGCAAAAAGGCTGCTTCGATACAAACCGCATCTGTCTGTTTGGACGGACGAAGAATGCGTTTGGTCGAACTTTTTTGCACGGAAGCGAAAAATTTTATCAAAGGTTCTTTATGCAAATCCAAAACAACGCAATGTTTTCAATCGTCGTTCCGCTTTTCAATGAAGAGGAAAATATTTTCCCGCTCGTTGAAAAGATTACCGAAGCCGTCGGAGAAAATCCCGGATTTTTGGAAATCGTTCTCGTTGACGACGGAAGCAAAGACGCGACGGCGAAATTAGCATTGAATTTAGCCGAACGGGATGAAAGGATTCGGCTCGTCCGGCACAAACGCAATCAAGGTTTGGGTGCGGCAATTCGCACGGGTTTGAACGCGGCGCGCGGCGATTTCGTTCTTTACACGGATGCGGATTTGCCGTTCGATTTCAAATTGATTCCGCAATTGTTATCGCTGGCAAACGAGAATCGCGTCGTCAGCGGTTACCGCCTTAATCGCGGCGAAGGCGGCAGACGTTTTATTTTAACAACGGTTTATAATTTTCTGATCTGGCTGTTTTTCGGGCTTTTGATGCGCGACGTAAATTTCGCCTGCAAAATCTTTCCGAAACGCTTTTTGCAAACGGCAGAATTTAATTCGGCGGGTTCGTTTATTGACGTTGAAATTTTGCTCGAAGCGCGTCGTCTCGGACTGGAAATCATCGAGCATCCGCTCGTTTATTATCCGCGAACGCGCGGACTTTCAACGCTTTCGCGCCCGCAGGTAATTCTATTTATTTTGCGCGAAATGTTCGGCTACACGAGCGGACTTTTTTTCGACGCGAACGCTTTTTGGAGATTTATAAAAACTTCGCCGCTAGCGAAACTCGCCGTTTGTTTGACGACCGCTTTGACTTCAATAATTTTTGTTCTGGAAAAAGTTTGGACATATCAAACCGGAACTTGGCTGTTTCTGACCATCGGCGCGGCAATCGCTTTATTACTGTTCGGCATCGTTTTTAGTCGACTCGTGTATCGAAGCTGGAAATTCGCGCGCGAATCGCACGAATTGAAAACGTCGGAATGAATAAAAAACTGATTATCAACGCCGATGATTACGGCATCTGCCCGTCGGTCAATTACGCGGTTGAAAATTTAATCAAGGCGGGCAAACTGCAGGATGTTTCGGTTTTGGCGAACTTTCCGCTTTTTGAAAATGCCGTCGATTTTTTATTGCGGCACCCGGATTGCAGCGTCGGCATCCACTTAAACGTCGTCGAAGGGTCTGCCGTTTTCGCCGCCGCCGATAAACTCAAAATTCTCCTTGGCGGCGACGGGCGATTTGTAAATTTAAATCGGGTTTTAATGCGTTATGCCCGCGCCCCGTTTGCCGTTTCAAAAGCGGTCGAGGCGGAATGGCGGGCGCAAATCGAGATTTTATTAAATTCCGGCTTGAAGATTTCGCACGCCGACAGTCATCAGCACATCCACGCCTTTCCGCCGTTCTGGAATATTTTGACGAAACTTTGCCGCGAATACGGCATTTCCGCCGCGCGCCAGCCGTCCGAGCAAAACGAAATCCGCCTGCGCCGCGCCGCCGGATTCGCTCTGCGCCAAGCCGCGAATGTTTCCAGAACCTTTTCCCCGAATCGAAATTTGAGCCTGAACAATCATTTTTTAGGTTTTAAGCGTGTCGGCATTTACGGCGAAACGGAAATGGTTGCGGATGTAAGAAACTTGAAAAACGGCGTCACCGAACTTTGCGTTCACCCGAGCCTCGACGACGGAATTCCGTATCCTGCCATACGCGGCACACTTGAATACGAAGCGTTATCCGGCTCAAAGCTGTGGAAACAAATCGTCGAATCGGAAATCGAACTCACGACCTGGGCGAAATTTTCAAACGCCGAAGCCCGCAAAAATTAATTGATGAATCCGGTTTCAAACAACATTAAAAAGATTTGGCAAGCGGCGTGTCTGCCCAAATTTTTATTTGTCTTTATTGTCGTATGGACGGCAGTCGTGATGTTCGGCACGATATCTTTCGGCGATTTGAGCGGCTACGACGATGCCGCTTACACGCACGAAGCGAAAACGATGGTGCAGTCGGGCGATTGGTGGACGATGAGCTTGAACGGCAATCCGGATTTCGATAAACCGCCGCTTTTTATCTGGCTTCTCGCCATTTCGTTCAAAATTTTCGGCGCGACGGATTTTGCCGCCAAAGTTCCCGGCGTTCTGCTCGGTTGGGCAACCGTCGTTTTAGTTTATTTTCTGGCGAAGGAAATGCTTTCAAACGAGCCGGAAAATTCTTCGGCTGGGGAAGATGCTGCTTCGCGCGGCGAATGGCTGCCGATTTTGTCGATGCTGTCGTTGGCGACGACGCAGTATTTTCTCAAATATTCGAGCCACGCGATGACGGACGTGCCTTTTACCTTTTTTTTCACGCTCTCAGTTTATTTTTACGTCCGGTCTTTGAAAAACGATTATTTTTTACTACTAAGCGGAATTGCGACGGGACTTGCGATGCTGACGCGCTCGCCGATGGGTTTATTTCCGCTCGCAATTATCGCGTCGCATCTCGTTTTTACACGCCGGTTGAAACTTCTATTCTCTTTTAATTTTGCCGGCTGCGTGGTGTTCGCCTTACTGATTCCGGCAACCTGGTTTTTGCGTGAATACAATCTTTTCGGCGATGTTTTCGTCAACCGGCATTTCGGCAATTTCCTCGCCCACTCTGAAGGGGCGGCGAACCCGCGAACCGGCTGGCAGCAGTTTCTCTGGTATTTTGAATATCTTTTTCTTATCGTCAAACTTTATTTCCCCTGGTTTCCGCTGATGTTTTACGGGCTTTTTCTCGCCGTTCGAAAGGCGCGGCAAAGCAGATTTTCCGCTCCGGTCGAAACTTTATTAATCATTTGGTTTTTCGTCGTCCTGGTGCCTTTCAGTTTGGCGGAAAGCAAAGTACTGCGCTATATTCTGCCGGTTTTTCCGGCTTTATCCATTCTTTCGGCTTACGGGCTATACAGTCTTCTTTCCATAAAGCGTCTTCCGAAATTCGCACAGATTACGGTTTTGCTGCTGACTCTGGCGGCATTTATTGCGGTAGCGTTTCCGAATTACGAGCTTCGCGCCGGAGATATGCGGATGCTTGCGCCAATTTCGGATGCCGCGACCGCGCCGGGCGAAAAAGTCGTGCTTTATACTTCCGGCGAGCTTCAGGCGAATTTCCAGACTCAACTGCTCTGGTACGGCAACCGGCTCTGCACGCACTTAAAAGATTTAAGGGAAGTCGAGGCTCTGTTAGCCGACCGGAAACAAGCAGTAGTGATAATGGATAAATCTTCGTTCGCCCAATTTACAAGTCAAAATAAGTTAAAAATAACAATTTTGGGCGAGTCCGAAAAATTCGTTTGTTTCCGCCGCGCTTCCGACGATTAAATTGCCCGAAAGATTTTTAATAAACGCAGCGGGAGAAACTGCGAACGGCGGCACAGAAAGGTAAAGAATAATTTCAGGAATAACTGGCATAATGTCGAAAAAGGGTTCAATTTTAATCGTCGATGACGAGGAAATAATGCGCGACGTGCTTGGCACGGTTTTGACGAACGCGGGTTACAGGGTTGATTTGGCGAAAACCGGCGAGGAGGCGATTTCCGTTTACGAGAAAAAAACTTACGACGTTGTTTTGATGGACGTTTCGATGCCCGGAATGGGCGGATTGAGCGCGCTCGACGAAATTGTAAAAATAGACGGCGGCGCGGTTGTTTTGATGGTTACGGCGTTTGCGACTTTCGAGACGGCGATTTCCGCCTGGGGAAAAGGCGCGAACGGAGTTGTCCGCAAGCCGTTTCAAAACGAGCAAATCATTAAAATCGTCGATAAAGGAATTAAGAAACGCCGCAATGAAGAAGAGCGCGTGTATTTGCGGCAATCGATGACGCGCTCGGTCAAGCGCGACGCGATAATCGGTCGTTCCGAGAAAATGGAAAGCGTTTTTCGCCTGCTCGAAAGAGTCGCGCCGGCGCGCTCGACCGTCCTTATAACGGGCGAATCCGGAACGGGCAAGGAACTCATCGCCAAATCAATTCACGAATCTTCGCCCCGTGCCGATATGCCCTTTGTCGTCGTCAACTGCTCGAATATTCCTTCGGAACTGCTCGAATCCGAGCTTTTCGGTCATACCAGGAGGGCGTTCACCGGCGCGGTCGAAGCGAAAAAAGGCTTGTTTGGAGCTGCCGACGGCGGCTCGATTTTACTGGACGAAATCGGCGATCTGCGGTTTGAAACGCAGGTTCGGTTGCTGCGCGTAATTCAGGAACGGGAGTTTACGCCGGTCGGGGAAACGTCTCCGACCAAAGTTGACGTGCGGATTATCGCCGCCACCAATGTCGAACTCAAAGAAGCGGTTAAAAACGGCACGTTCCGCGAAGACTTGTATTATCGCCTGTCGGTCGTCCCCGTTGAGTTGCCCGCACTGCGGACGCGACCCGAAGACATTTTGCCGCTCGCCCAGCATTTTATCCGCAAATACAGCAAGGAAAACGGGCGCGTCGTCTCAGAAAATCTTTCGCCGGAAGTTTTGTCCCTGCTCGAAAATTATTATTATCCGGGCAATGTCCGCGAGCTTGAAAACATCATCGAGAGAGCCGTCGTTATTGTTCCGACCGACGAAATCACCGTCGAATGCCTGCGCCCGGAAGTCGGAAATTCCCAAACAGCTTTCGGAATGATTAGAGACGGCGAAGGCGTCTCCGGCGAAATCGACTTGGCGCGCGGCGTTAATTTTTTCGATGCCGTTAGCCACTTTGAGAACGATTTAATCCGCCGCGCGCTCGACCAAACAGGCGGGCATCAGGTGCGGGCGGCAAAACTTCTGGGCTTAAACCCGACGACCCTTAATTCAAAAATTAAAACCCTCAATATCGCCTTAGAATATTAAAAAAGTGGTTAGCCGCTTTTTG
Organism: Pyrinomonadaceae bacterium; assembly: GCA_026785925.1. Classification (GTDB taxonomy): domain Bacteria; phylum Acidobacteriota; class Blastocatellia; order Pyrinomonadales; family Pyrinomonadaceae. The sequence goes on along the minus strand of JAJAZE010000053.1, from coordinate 1,342 downwards.
CTCCTAAAATTCAAGCTGTCCTCGGTAACCGAAACTATTGTTTTTACCGGGCGTAAATCTTCAAGATGAATACGAAATTATTGATGGTTACGAGCGCCCTGCTAATGGCGATTGGCGGCGTTTTACTCCAATTTGCCCCGTACGAAATAATGTTGCTGAAAGGTAGCGCAAAATGGCGCGGGTAATGAAATAGCGCGTTCAAATGCGATGACGCGGTTGTAAATTGATTAAATTACAAATTTGTCGCCGGTTTGTTAAAACGCGGCGGGGGTTTGATCTTTAACGTAAAGCGCGATTTCGACGCGGTTGGAAAAATTCTTTTTGGCTAGGATATTACGGATGTGCGCCTCGACGGTGCGAACGCTGATGCCGAATTCCAGCGCGATTTCCTTATTGCTCAAGCTGCGCGCCACCGCACGGGCGACGCGCGTTTCGGTTTCGGTCAATTCTTCGTCGTAGAAACGCTCGTCTGGTTTTTCCGCGTCCGTCTTGCCGACGAGCTTGGCGATTTGCGAGTGTGTGCGCTCGACGCGGTTTAGAATCGAAGCGATGACGGCAAGCAGTTCGTCCGGCTCAAACGGCTTGGTTAAATATGCGTCAATGCCGGCGCGAAAGCCTTCGATGCGGTCTTCGATTGCGTCCTTCGCCGTTAAAAAAACAATCGGAACTAGCGCGGTGCTTTGGTTTCGACGCAGCCTACGGGCGAGTTCGTAGCCGTCCATTCCCGGCATCCGAACGTCGCTGACAATCAAATCGGGCATTTTTTGAGCGACGCTGATTAAAGCCTCATTTCCGCTTCGCGCCGTCGTCACATCGTAACCTTCGCCGCGCAAATCAACCGCGACGGCGCGTAATAATCTCGGCTCGTCGTCAACCACAAGTAATCTATTAGCCATACTTTTGCTGTTTTATCGAGCTGCGGCTCGAATTTTCCGGCAAGATTTTTATTTCGTTCCGGCTTGATTCTGTTTCTTTAATGCCGGAATCTTCCGTCCAGACCGGCAACCGCACAATGAATTTGCTGCCTTCACTCAAACGGCTTTCGACCTCAATTTTGCCCTTCATTCCTTCGATTAAAGTTTTTGCCAGATTCAATCCGAGACCGATTCCCGGAACTTCTTCCGCGCTCGCTTTCATTCCGCCGCCCGCGTTTTTTCCGCGATAAAATTTATCGAAAACGCGCGGCAAATCTTCGGCGACTATGCCGCGTCCGGTGTCTTCGATTTCGATTTCGACTTCATCGCCGACACTCCGGGCGCGAAGTGTAATTTGTCCGTTTTCCGGCGTAAATTTTATCGCGTTTTCGGCAATCGCGCACAGAGCGCGGCGCAATGCGCTGTGG
>JAJAZE010000052.1 GCA_026785925.1 Pyrinomonadaceae bacterium | reverse complement strand
TCATTTTGAAAAACGGCGACGCGCTGTTTTTGTTATACTCGCCCAAAACCGCGCCGGCTTCGGTTTTATATTGTTCTTCGGAGAACTTTAATTTTTGAAAACGGTCGGCGTCGAGCTTTAGGATTTCCTCCAAATCTTCTTTGGCGAAAGTTTCGTGATATACCGTGCGGGCGTCCGACGTGTAGGCATTGGACAACGCGCCCGCTTTCTGCATAATTTCGTCAAAGCGCCCGGCGGGGTAATTTTCGCTGCCGCGAAACATCAGATGCTCGAAAAAATGCGCGTAACCGCTTTTTTTGGCTTCGACTTCGTTGCGCGAACCCGCACCGACGACCGTGTAAAGCGCAACCAGATTCGGATAATCGGTCGGGACGGTGACGACGCGCAAACCGTTCGGCAAATCGTCAACTTTGTATTGATATGGAAAAACCTTGCGCGTCTGCGCGACCGTCGTCAACACCGAAAAAGTCATAATTATAGTTAAAATAAATAGAAAAGATTTCATTGTTTACTCCTGCGAAACTGATTGCTCCTGCAAAAATTGATGAATAAGCCTGATTTTGGATGCTGTTCGAGACAGTTTGTTGCTTACAGAATAACAAAAAACCGTTTGCTTTCAAAAAGATGCGTGATTGACTGAAAATTTAAAAAATAATTGTTGTAATTCTTTAAGTTTTGTTGTATAAATCTTAGCGGACAAACCATTTTTTGTTTTTTGATAAGGAGATTTCAATGAAGTTTAATAAAAGTTTTTTGATTTACGCCCTGAGCTTCTCCCTCTTTTCCGTTTCTTTTCTGAGTTTTACGACCCAAGCAATTTACGCCCAAGATTCGCGCATCGCATTGCAGCGCGGTTATCGCACCGGTTATTCGGACGGCTATCTGTCCGGCTATCGTGATGCGATTGATAACGCGGCGAAAAGTTACGACCGGCACAGCGAATATACCAAAGCCGACCGCGCTTTCAGCAAAGATTACGGCAGCGTCGAAGATTACCGCGATGGTTATCAGCAAGGTTTTGAAGGCGGTTACGATACCGGATTTGAAAAACGGTCGTTTGACGCGACGCTGCCGGGCGGCTTAGCTAAACGCGGAATTGTCGCGTCGAAAACCGTCGTCGGAGAAACGACGACCACGAAAACGACGGTTGAAGAAAAATCGCCGACCGAAACCGTCGTGCAAACGGTCGTGACCAGTAAAGTTGAAGAAATCGTGCCGACGGTCACGACGCGGGTTTCTGAAAACACGACGAACAATACGGAAAACCAAACGCCCATTGTGTCTACGACTTCCGAGACGACCGAGCAAGCACCGGTGATTGCCAACAAAACCGCCAATTATAATTCTTCGGTCAGCGGCGAAATACCGATTTTGATTCCGACCGACACCGAATTGATCGTCGAACTGCTCGACGATATTGACACTGAACGCAGCAAAGAAGGCGACCGGTTCAAAGCCAGAATCATTTCGCCGAGCGAAATCAACGGCGCGATTATCGAGGGCAGGATTTCAAAAATTCAAAAACCGGGCAGAATCAAACGCCGCGCGGAAATGCTGCTTTCTTTTGACCGCGTAGTCTTGACCGAGCAGCGTTGGAGTAACTTCAACGCGATTCTAACCGAAGTTCTGCCAATTAAAGGCGACAACGTGAAGCGCGTTGATATTGAAGGCACGGTCGAAGGAAAAAGTTCGGTACGCGGCGACATCGTAAAAATCAGCGCGGCGACCGGAACTGGTTTGGTGGTCGGCGCACTGGCGGGCGGACCGGTCGGCGCGGCGGTCGGAACCGGAGTCGGCGCGGCTTTCGGAGTCGGCGCGGTTGTCGTCGAACGCGGCAAACACATTCGCCTCAACAAAGATCAACAGCTTCGCATTAAATCGGCATACGAAACGCAAATCAGATGATTTACAGTTATCAGTCAACAGTCATCAGTTACCACTAAAATTGATATTTGATAACTGATAACTGTTGACTGATTTTGGCGCAGCCGAGCAAGCACGCGCCGTTTATAATCCGCGAGATTCAGCAAAGTTTTTTACTTCTCTTTTTGACTTTGCCGGCTATTTTGCGGGTTATTTTTGTTTTTTTTTGTTATGGTCATCGCGCTTTTAACCGACTTCGGAACCAGAGATTATTTTGTCGGCGCACTGAAAGGCGTGATTTTTTCGATTAATCCAAGCGCGAAAATCGTGGACATCACGCACGAGATTCCGGCGCAAGATGTAAAAGCGGCGAGTTTTACGCTCCGCGCCTGTTTCGCAAATTTTCCAAAAAAAACGATTTTCGTCACCGTCGTTGATCCGGGCGTTGGCTCGAATCGAAAAGCACTTTTGGTTGAAACCGCCGATTATTATTTTATCGCGCCCGACAACGGTCTGCTGAGTTTTGTTTTCGACGAAGCCGCACATTACACAGTTTATCAATTGACCGCCGAAAGATTTTTCGCTGAAAAGGTCAGTCGAACTTTTCACGGGCGCGACATTTTCGCGCCCGTTGCCGCGCATTTATCGAACGGCGTTGAGCCGCACGAATTCGGCGCGGAAATCAGCAATTTTGTTCATCTGCCGAATTCTACGCCGACGCAAATTTCCGAACGGGAAATTGAAGCTGAAATTATTCACATAGATTTTTTCGGCAACCTCGTCACCAATCTCAAATCCACAGATTTGCCCGCCGAATTTACGCTCAGGATAAAAGAGGAAACGATTAACAAACGGCAAAACTATTTCGCCGAAGCCGAAAAAAGTGAGTTATTCACTATTCTCGGCAGCGCGGGCTTTTTGGAAATCGTCGCTTTTCGAGATTCGGTAAAAGATATTCTGCGCGTCGAAGTCGGCGAAAGAATTAGATTGCTGACGACCTATTATTTTCAATCACCAAAAGAAGAAAAAAGCGTCTGAAAATTAAAAAAGTCTTCGCTTGTAACTTGAAAATGGTTTTGCTAAATTTAAACGATACGGAAATCTAATAAATATAAGGACAAAACACAATGAGTACAGCAACCGAATCAACCGCCGCGACCGCCGGACTGCGCGGAGTCGTCGCCGCTCAAAGCGCGATTGGCGATGTCAACGGCGAACTGGGAATTTTAATTTACCAAGGTTACGACATTCACGATTTAGCCGAAAACTCGACTTTTGAAGAAGTCATTTTCCTGCTCTGGAACGGCAGACTGCCGAATTCCGGCGAACTCGAAAATTTGAAATCACAGTTTCAGGCGAACAGCGAAGTGCCGACGGAAATCGTCGAAATGCTCAAAACTTTTCCGAAGGATGCCGACCCGATGGACGTTCTGCGAACGGCAGTTTCCGCGCTCGATTTCTACGACAAGGACGGACACGGAACCGACCGCGAAACGGCGATGAAAACGTGCGTTAAATTGACGGCGCGAATCGGAACATTGGTCGCCGCGTGGGAACGCATTCGCACCGATAAGGATTTGGTTGCGCCGGATAAATCTTTGAATATCGCCGAAAATTTTCTGTATATGATGCGCGGCGAAAAGCCGGAAGCGGACGAAGCCCGAATGTTCGACATCGCGCTGATTTTGCACGCCGACCACGAACTGAATGCTTCGACTTTTACGACGCGCGTTATCGCCGGAACGCTGGCTGATGTTTACGGTGCGGTGACGGGCGGTATCGCGGCACTCGCCGGACCGCTGCACGGCGGCGCGAACACGAACGTGATGAAAATGTTGAAAGAGATCGGCAGCGAAGAAAACATTGATTCGTGGCTGGATAAAGCCTTGGAAGAAAAACGCAAAATTATGGGCATCGGTCACGCCGTCTATAAAACAGAAGACCCCAGAGCGACGTGGCTCCGCAAATTCTCGAAACAGTTGGGCGAGAAAAAAGGCGAAATGAAATGGTTCAATATGTCGGAGAAAATCGAAAAAGCGATGCTCGAAAAGAAAGGAATGTATCCGAACGTAGATTTTTACTCGGCGACCGCTTATTATTTGATGGATATTCCGCTCGACCAATACACGCCGATCTTCGCCGTCTCGCGTATTTCCGGCTGGACGGGACATATTTTAGAGCAATACAGCAACAATAAACTGATTCGACCGCGTGCCGAATACATCGGCAAACGCGATCAGAAATACGCGCCGATTGACGAGCGTTAATTCTTAAGGAATCAGACCTTAGAAAGATAAAAAGACAAAAGGATTACACCTTTTGCCTTTTTTATTTTCCCCGTCCAGTCAGACGATTTTGCAGACATCGCGGTGCGCTCAATTTGAAACAAACTCTTAAATCGGCGCGTAAACAATCGCGCATCTTTCCTAAAGAAAAAAATCCTAAGTTGGAGATCAGCAGAAAATGAGAGAATTGTTTTACGCGCTCGGATTGTTTATCGTAATTGTTATCGGCAATACAATTATTGTCGCTCAAACAGATATGAAACCACCGATTGCCAAGAAAGAAACCAAAATCACGAAAATTCACGGTTACGAGTTAAAGGACGACTATTTCTGGCTGCGGGACAAGAAAAATCCCGAAGTTATTAAATATCTCGAAGCCGAAAATGCTTACACCGAAACTTTCACCGGCGCGCAAAAGCCGTTTGCCGATGCGCTTTATAAGGAAATGCTCGGACGCATCAAGCAGACTGATTTGAGCGTGCCGTATAAAAACGGCGATTTTTGGTATTACACGAAAACCGTCGAAGGTCAGCAGTATCCGACTTATTTCCGCTCGAAAAAACAGAACGGCGACGACGAACAACAGCTGCTCGATCAAAACGAAATGGCGAAAGGTTTGAAATATTTTGCCATCGGTTCGTTCGATGTTTCGGACGACGGCAATCTGCTGGCGTTTTCAACCGATTCGACCGGCTACCGGCAATATACTTTGCAGATTAAAGATTTGCGAACGGGAAAAATGCTCGCCGATAAAGTCGAGCGCGTGACCTCGCACGAATGGGCGAACGACAACCAGACGCTGTTTCTCGTCACCGAAGACGACGTGACGAAACGGTCGGATAAATTTTACAAACACACGCTCGGCTCGAACGAAAATCAGCTTTTGGGCGAAGAAAAAGACGAGCTTTTCGGGTTGGGTGTCGGGCGTTCGCGCGATAAGAAAATGCTTTTCCTGTCTTCCTACGCCTCGACGATGCGCGAGTGGAAATATCTTCCGGCAGACCAGCCGAACGGCACTTT
>JAJAZE010000051.1 GCA_026785925.1 Pyrinomonadaceae bacterium | reverse complement strand
GTAACTGCTAAAAATTCTCTCGGCTTTTCTTTTAACTGACTATATTCTATCATTTACACAGTTTAATTCATTTTGCTTATTTCCAATAATGTCTATTATAAAAGCACATAAGCAGGTATCAAAAAGTTTTGTAATATAATGAAATCGTTTCCTGTCAATGAAACTAAGGTAAATGTTGTTTTATTATCTTACAAAACTTATTACGCTCTGCTTAACAAGTTATTATACCGCTAAACAGCGGCATAAAACTCAAATACGGACAAAATACCGGAAATCAGTCTCAAAAACGGTCATTATTGAAGGTCCTAAAAGTGTATCACCACAAAATTAAGACACTACCAAAATACATCGAAGTTGCCGAAAGCCGATTGCAGGAAAGTCAAGCTGAATGTCTGGCTGCCTTTTAAGTTGGAAACTTCTGCGACTGAAACAATTTGAAAACTGATCGCCGAAAAGCGAGCATTTGAAAATTGGTTGAAGGCTGTTTAAGAAAAAACATCAATTTCAAAAAAACGCTGAAATTAAATTTCTTAAACAGCCTTCAACCAACAATCTTACCCTTTTCCGCTCTTTACGGATTGCGCTGTGACGGAACCGGAATGTCGGTTCCGAGTCCGAAGGTTTCGGTGCGCTGAACGCCGGTCGTGCTGTTCAGGATATACCATCTGCCTTCGTTCGGACGAAAGACCGCCAAATCGGTTCTGCCGTCGCCGTCAAAATCGCCCTGTGCCGGAACATCGCCGGTCGCGCCGAATGGCGTGGTTTGGACACCGCCGGAGCTTCTCAAAATATACCAGGTCCCGCTGCCCGGACGATAAACGGCAACATCAATGCGGCTATCGCCGTCGTAATCGCCGATCACGGGAACATCGGTCGCCGTGCCGAATTGATACGCCGTCATTCCGGCTTGGCTTTGCAGAACATACCAAACGCCGCTGCGGTAAATCGCGTAGTCGGCTTTGCCGTCGCCGTCGAAATCTCCGGCAACCGGCTTGTCGCCCGACTGCCCGAACTGCACGGCATTAAACTGATTGGTCGCCAGATTATAAACATACCAAACGCCGTTTGACGGGCGGAAAACCGCGAGTTCGGCTTTGCCGTCGCCGTCGAAATCGGCAGGCTGCGGAATGTCTGACTCCGCGCCGAATGAAATGCCGGTAAAGCCCTGCGTGCTGCGGTTCAAATACCACGTTCCGCCGCGATAAACGGCGAAATCGGTTTTGCCGTCGCCGTCATAGTCGGCGGAAACGATTTTATCGGCTGCCGCGCCGAATTGAACGCCGGTAAATCCGTTGGTTGACTGCTGAACATACCAGGTTCCGCCGTTCGGTCGAAAAACCGAGACATCCGTTTTGCCGTCGCCGTCAAAATCAGCAACGACGCGGCGATTGGCGACGTTCAGATTTTTTTCCCAGATTCCGCGCCCGTGCGTGGCGATGCGGAGAACGCGGTGAATCGGCTGAATGTCCATTCCGAAAACGGCGATGCGCGGCAAACCTTCGCTGAACGGTTCCCAACTCGTGCCGCCGTTGAGCGAACGAAAAACGCCGATGTCGGTTCCGGCATAAAGATTTTGCGTATTCGCCGGATCAACGACAAAAGTATTGACCGGAACATCGGGAATGCCAACGCCTGCCGGTGTCCAGGTCGCGCCCGTGGTCAGGTTCGTCGTTTTCCAAATGTGCTGACCGTTCGCCAAACCGAATCCGTTGAGCGCGGCGTAGGCGACGTTTGAATTCGTCGGGTCAATCGCCACGCGCCCGATGTAACGCGCCGGAACCGCGCCGGTGACATTAATCATCGTCGTTGCGCCAGCCGTAAAAGAAGCGTAAAGTCCGCCGCTCGTTAGTCCTGCAAGACGAACATTATCGTTCTGCGGTGCAATCGCAATCGCGCTAACGCGGGCGGGCAGAGTGCCGCTGACATCGGTCATCGTCGTGCCGCGATCTTCCGAGCGGTAAAGGCGATTGGTTCCGAAATAAAGCGAATTCGGATTGCCAGGACCGCCGACCATCGGCGCGTAAAACAAAACCGAATCGCTGCACAGAATGCCGTTGTTCGACGTGCCGTTGGTGCAGCCTAAAAGCGATCCCCAATTCGGGTCGCCGTTGGCAACCGTCGTGGTGGCGCGGCTGAAGCCGATTTGCGAATTGGTTTGATTAAAATAGGTGTGATAAGCCGTCACGTTGGTGATCGAGGACGAAGTTTTGTCAATGACGGCAAAACCGCCGTCGCCGCCGTCCGAACGAACCCAAGTCGTGCCGTCCGGCGCGAGAAATTGCGTGCCGTTGTCCTGCGTTCCGCCGAGCAGATAATGACGGTCGAGCGGATGCAGCGCGAGACTCATAAACTGCGTCGCGCTGAACGAAGTGTTATTTAAAGTCGTCCAGACAATCGGCGTGGTGTTGACGTTTGTCGTCCGCCAGATGCCGCCGTCGCTGCCGAAATACATTATATTCGGGTCGGACGGCGCGAGCGCGAACGCCTGCGTGTCAACGTGCAAGCCCGACGAACTGTTAGTAAAACTCGTGCCGCCGTTGGTCGAACGTCCGAAAACCAGCGCGGGCGAACCGCCGAGATAAACTTTATTCGCGTCGTTCGGGTCAACCGCGACGGCGATGTCGTAAAAACACTGGCTGCTGCAAAAACCGTTGGCAATCGCCGTGGTGAAAGTCGCGCCGCCGTCAATTGATTTGAAAAGCGTGCCGTTCGCCGTGCCGGTCGCGGCATAAATCGTTGTGACACCGCCGATTTTATTGGCGGCAAGTTCGGCGCGTCCGAGACTTGCGCCGTCGCCGGTCGTCAGTGTGCGCGTGAATGTCGGAACCGCGTCGAGCGCGTTCGTCGAAAGATAAACGCCGCCGTCGCCGCCGCTGCCGATAACCGTGACGAGCAGACGATTGGCGTTGCCCGGTTCGATCACCGCGTCAACCACCGAACGACTCGGCGTGAGCGTTCCCTGAATTGTCAATTGTTGAAATGTCGGATTTGCCGCCAGCGCATTGGTCGTGCGATAAACTCCGGCGTTCGGTAAAACCAAACCCGCCGTCGAACTACCGATTCCGGCAACGCCGCTGGTCGTCGTGATAAACAAGATATTCGGGTCGGTCGGATGCGCGACGACTTCGCCAATGGCGCGTCCGGTGAAAACATCGCCGCCGCTCACGCCCTGCGTCAACGCGCCGGAAACTACCGGATTCGTGTCGGCGTTGGTAATGCGGTAAAGTCCCACGCCGATAAAACAACCGCTGCTGCACAAAGTCGCTTCGCCCGTGCCGACAAAGACGGTCGTCGGGTCGCTCGGCGAAAGCGTCACTGAACCGATAGCCAAACTCAACGCGCCGTCGAGCAAAGGTGTCCACGTCGCGCCGCCGTTTAAGGTGCGATACAACCCGCCCTGCGCCGTGCCGACATAAACGATATTCGGGTTAATCGGATGCACGGCGATTGCCGAAACGCGCCCGCTGTAAGAAGTCGTCGAGCTAATCGGAATCGGAGCCGGACCGAGCGGCTGCCACAACGAAACCAGCGGCTCGTTGGAATTTTCGCGTCTCTGAGCAAGCTGATTTTCGCTCTCATCCATTACGCGGACGGCGCGATTGCGCGAATCGCGTTTAGCGGTGTCAAAGCCGCGCAGCATTTCGACTTGCTCGTTTCGCAGACGGAAATACTCCTCTTTGTTGATGGTCACGCCGGACGGCAAATCGGCATCTTCCTCTTCGGAAAAAACTTTTTTATTTTCGTCCTGCGCGGCGACTTTGACGGAAACCGGCGACGAAAAACCATACACCAGCAAAAATAACAGGGCTAACTTCAAAAATCTCATAATTGGAACTCCTGGAAAATGTTTGTTAAGGGAATTTGGATAATTTGCTGATCTAATTTTAATCGAAACTTCGCGCCAAAACCAACCAGCAGGCGGTTTTCAGCGAAATAAACAGTAATCTGAATACAAAAATTAAACGATTGATTTCCCGTTCTTAAAAGTGATCGGGCTTTTGATGCTCAAAACGAGCCGGATTATTCGATTTATTTTACATTCGATTTATTTGACCGGCGACCTTTTTTCGATCAGCATTTTCATCCCGAATTTCGGGCGCAGCGTAATCATCGGCTGAAGCGCGATTTTTTGGTCGGGCATTAAACTGAGTTTCCAGCGTCTGCCGAGACTTGCGAGCAGCAGAACGCCTTCCATCCACGCGAAACTTTCGCCGATGCAGCTTCGCACGCCTTTGCTGAACGGGAAATAAATAAACCGGTTGCCCGCTTCTTTGATTGACAGTTTTTCCCAGCGTTCGGGAACGAATTCGTCCGGCTGTTCCCAGAATCGCGCGTCGCGGTGCATCACGAATTGACTCGCCAGAACCAGCGATTTCGGCGCGATTTTAAAACCCGCGAATTCGTGTTCTTCGGTCGCCATTCTGCCCAAAGTCCACGCGGGCGGAAAAAGCCGCATCGCTTCGGCAAAAATTTGTTCGGTGTATTTCAGACGCGGATAATCGGCGGGCGTTAAAGATTCGTCGCCCAGAGCTTCGTCGAGTTCGGCGTGAAATTTTTTCTCGCTGGCGGCGTTTTGCGACAAAAGATAAAAAGTCCAGGTCAGAGCGTTCGCCGTCGTTTCGTGTCCGGCGAGAAAAAGCGTCAAACATTCGTCGCGGATTTGCCGGTCGTCCATCGCGCCGCCGGTTTCTTCGTCTTGGGCGACGAGCAGCATCGAAAGTAAATCGCCCGTATCTGCACTGGTTTGGCGGCGTTCGTCAATGATTTTATAAATTACTTCGTCGAGTGTGCGGCGAGCGGTTTTCAATCTTCTGACCGGCGGCAGGGGAAGTTTTTCCAGCAGTTCGGAAAACGGCAGAACCATAAAATTGAACATTGAAACAATCGTCGTCATCGCCGCGCCGACCTGCGTCGTTTCGTCTTCGACGTTGGCACTAAACAGAGTTTTGCCGACGATCCAGAGCGTCAGACGCATCATTTCGCGGTCAATATCCCGAACATCGCCGCTTCGCCATTCGCCGGAAAGCCGTTCGGAAAATTCGATCATTGAGGCGGCGTAGCCTTCAATGCGCCGGCGGTGAAAAGCGGGCTGAATCATTCGCCGCTGGCGCAGATGAAATTCGTGTTCGCTCGTCAAAAGTCCTTCACCCAAAAGACCTTTGGCGCGTTGAAGCGCACGACCTTTGATAAATTTCGCGTGATTTGTTATGAGCAAATCGCGGATTAAATCGGGATGATTAAGGAGAAACACTTGTGCGCCGCCCATTTTGAAAGTTGTTACGTCGCCGAGTTTAGCGATGTTTTGCAGGAAATCAGTCGGATTTCGGCGAAACGAACGAAAATGTCCGCCGAACAAATCGGCTTTGACGGTCGGCGGCGAATTTTGGGTTTGGGCTTTCATTGATGAGAGTTTAGCAGGAAATTAACCGCCGATGAACGCGGATAAACGCAGATTTACAAAAAGTTTCAGGTTTCAGGCTTCAGGTTTCAGGTTTTAAGTTTCAGGTTTTAAGAAATCTGCGTCCATCTGCGTTTATCGGCGGTTAATTTTTCTGTGCATTTAGAAATTTGTGAAGAAAACTGTTATTTTTATAACATTATGACGGAAGCCAAAGCGAAAAAAATCAAACCGGATATTCGCGCGATTACGCGCCTCGTGCCGCCGAGCGGCAATCTCGTGCAGGGACAATCCGAATTGCCGATTGACCCTCAGTTAGCCCGTGAAGCGGCGGAAATTATCGCCGCCAGCCAGAATCATTACGGCGGCTCGGAAGGCGACGCGAGTTTGCGAAAAGCGGTCGCCGCAAAGATCAGAAAGTATAACGGCATCGAAGTTGACGTTGATAAGCAACCACTCGAAATAATGGTGACGAACGGCGGAACGGGCGCGTTAATCGGCATCACCAACAGTTATCTGCGCGGCAAATCGGCGTTGGTTTTTGAGCCGTATTATCCGTATCACCGAAAGATTTTAGAAGAATTCGGCGCGAAGACCGAGACTTTTGAACTCGACGCGGAACTGAAGTTTGAAAAAGACGCGCTTTTGCGGAAATGCAAGGAACTAAAAGACAGAAATGAGTTTCCGCTGAAGGCGATTATCGTTTGTTCGCCCGCCAATCCGTCGGGTAAAGTGATGACGAAGACCGAACTCGAAATTATCGCCGAAGTCGCGCAGGAACTGGATTTGATGGTGATTTCCGACGAAGTTTATGAGCATTATGTGACCGGCGAAAATCCGCATATTCCAATTGCAAGTTTGCCCGAAATGTGGGAACGCACGCTGACCGTCAATTCTTTCTCGAAATCGTGGAACATTTCCGGCTGGCGTTTGGGATATTGTTACGGGAAAGGCGAACTCGTCGCGCCGGTCAACAGCGCGGCGAACGTCATTTACGTTTGTCCGGCAACGCCTCTGCAAGCCGCGCTGTCTAAGGTTTTGATGGCGGACGAAAATTACTATACAAAACTGCGCGATAAATTCGACGGCAAACGCCGATTTTTCAGCGGAGAACTAACCGCTCTCGGCTTTCAAATCTATAATTCCGGTTCGGCGTTTTATCTCTGGACGCGCATTCCCGAAGAATTCAGCGACGCGCTCCCGTTCAACGAAATGCTGATGAAAAACGGAGTCGCCGGAACGCCCGGCAGCGCGTTCGCCGACACCGACGAATGGGATGCCTATATGCGAATCTGCATCGCCCGCGAAGATTCGGTTTTGGAAGGTGCGATGGAAAAAATTAAAGCGGCTTTGCGATGAGCGGCGGAAACCCGCGCCTGAGCAAGTGTATATAATTGATTTTCGAGGTGCATTTATGATTCAAACGGCGGAAAAAATTATTGAGAGCGTTATTTCTTTACCAAAGCCTGAACGCGAAAAGTTTTTTAGTTGGGCTGAGAACGAGATACACAAAAAATCATCAGGAAATAATGCGAAAGAAATCAAACTTGAAGCCGAACAGGAAAGATTTCGTCGCTCCTTAAAATGGATTGAAGAACATAAAGAAGAGTTCGACGGTCAATGGGTCGCGCTCGATGGCGATACGCTTTTGGCGCACGGTTCAGATGGTAAAAAGGTTCACGCGGAAGCTCAGGCGAAAGGCGTTTTAACGCCTTTAATGGAGAGAATTAAGGCAAAAGATTTGCCTTTCGGCGGTTGGTAGTTATGGCTGAAACGCTTGAGTTTAACGTAGTTCACTATTACGACCTGAAAGCCGTCGGCATACCGCTTGACGTATCATTAATTTACAACGGGAAGACGAGTGGGTTTGTCGCCAAAATTGATACCGGCTCGACCTTTTGTATCTTTCGACGCTCTCACGGCGAACTTTTGGATTTGGAAATTGAAAGCGGGAACCCGATTCAAATCGGCACGGCGACGGGCAGTTTTCGCGTCTACGGACACCAATTGACGCTGACGGTTCTCGGCATCGAAAATGTTTCGACCGTGTATTTTGCCGAAAGCGATTATTTCGACCGCAATGTTTTAGGCAGAATCGGCTGGCTCGACCGCGTGAAATTAGGTTTGATCGAACGCGAAGGCAAGTTGTTTTTGAGCGAATGCAAAAAATAGTGTTTCGTAAAATCCTCAAATGGTTCGGTTACTTTTCGCTCGTCGGGTTGATTATTCTCGGCGCGGTTTATATTTATTTATCAATGCAGACTGGAGAAAAAGCAACGGAACGCGCCATCTTTCAACGCAAAAACTCACCTGTTCTGGTCTTTGCCCATCGCGGCGGCGGCGGTTTATATCCGGAAAACACACTTGAGGCTTTCGAGTATTCGGCAAAAACGGGTGCGGATGTTTTGGAACTCGACGTTCGCGGAACGGAGGACGGCGCACTCGTCGTGCTGCACGACGCATCGGTTGACCGCACGACTGACGGGCGCGGGCGCGTCAATGAATTAACGCTCGAAGCCGTCAAAAAACTCGATGCCGGGTATTTATTTTCGACCGACAGCGGAAAATTTTTTCCGTTTCGCGGAAAGGGAATTGCAGTTCCGACGCTCGAAGAAATTTTCGACGCGCTGCCGAACCAAACATTCAACATCGAACCGAAACAGGCAACGCCTTCGATCATTAAACCTTTGTGCGATTTGATTCGCGCCCGAAAAATGACTGAAAAAGTTATTGTCGGCTCGTTTCGGCAATCTATCATTGACGAGTTTCGCCGCGAATGTCCTGAAGTCGCTACGTCCGCCGCGCCGACCGAAGCGACGGAGTTTCTGACTTTATCAAAAGCCGGTTTGAGCGAATCTTACAGCCCCCCGATGCAGGCTTTGCAAATCCCGGAAAATCTCGGCAGTTTATCGGTCGTCACAAAAGAATTCGTCGAGAACGCGCACCGCAAAAATCTGAAAGTTCACGTCTGGACGATCAATGAAACGGCGGATATGGAAAGGCTGATAAAAATCGGCGTGGACGGCATTATGACCGATTACCCGGATAGATTGTTGAATTTAATCGGTCGAGCAAAAAAACCGTAGTCGGTTCGAGAGATGTTTTTGTAGTGCCGCTTCCCATTAAAAAAGGAACGCTTCATTATTATTATTGAAGCGTTCCTTTTTTATTGTGTTGTCAAACGATTTTGAAAAATGAAAAACTACAGTTTTGAAGTCAATTTTCCAGTGAAACTCTTGGAGCCTCCTTTTTAAGAAAAATAGTGTCGTAACGGCTGACGCATCGGAAACCGCACATTCGGTAAAACGCCTGTGCCTGCTCGTTTTCTTCGTTGACCAGCACACAAATCGAACGGGTGTTGGTTAATAAATCAGTGCATAATTCGGTCAGGCAGCGTCTGCCCAATCCGGTTCCGCGTTCCGAAGGGCAAACGTAAACGCCTTCGAGATAAATCAGTCCGGACGTTTCGGCTTGAATGTCCGTCTTAAAAACGAGTTCGTCGTCTTTGACTACCACCCAAACGCGATTTTTATTGATGCGTCGGCGGCATCTGGCTAAAAAGCCTTCGCGGTCGGTTTCGAGCGGATTGATTCCGCTTTCGGCTTCCGCCATCGCCGCGTGAACCGGCGCGACTAAGTGCAGATCGTCGAGCGTGGCAAGGCGCAAACCCTCGACACTGCTGCGAACTTCCAACGCTCCTTTAAGTTCAAACAGCAGTTCGCGGCAGGCGAGACGCATCGGCTGTCCGTCGTCCGCGTAATTGTTCCAGAAAACTTCCGCCTTTTCCTGTTCCGCCATAAACAAATGCAAGTTATTTTGAATCTGAGCGACGAAAGCAAATTCGATAATCGCGCCGCGTGTGCGGGTTTCGATCAGAGTGGCGTGACCGATTAAGGCAACGCCCTCCAATCTTCCTTCCGAGTTGCGGCAGCCGTAAAAAGTGCCGCGATTATGTTCGCTGACTAATCCGTTGTCGCGGATCATTCCCAACATTATCACTGTGTGAATCGGGCGTTCGGAAAGAAACGCGACGACTTCGTTGGTTTCCGATTCGGTGAGTTCGCTGACTGTTAATGCTAAGTTCGACTGCGGTAAACAAGCAGTTTCTTCCATTACGGTCTGCATCATCTGTTCTAATGACATGATTTTTGCTCCTTCTTCTAATGGTTTCTTGCTTGTTTATCTAGTCGTTGCCGCGCCGACGTTCGAGTAATACGAGTAACCGCCGCCATTGTAAGCGCGAACCCGAAAACGATAAGCCGTGCGCGATGATAATCCGGTGCTTGAGTAAGTTTTGACGCTCGCCGCGACCGTGCCGACCTGAACGAAGTTCGTGCAGGTTGAACCCAAACACCGTTCGACGGCGAAACCCGTTTCGTTGGTCACGCTTTCGCTCCACGCCAAGTTGATTTGCGAAGTTGAAGCAGCCGTCGTCGTTAAACTCGTCGGCGAATTGTTCGGGCTGGTATCAATCACCGTTTGCATCAAAGCCGTAGCATCGCCGTTGAGCGCGTTGCGGGATTGAGCGGCAATCGAATTCGCCATAACGGTATCGCTGATTAGAACGCCGTCGCCCAATAAAACGCCGTCGCCGACCAAAACGCCGTCGCTGATTAACACGCCGTCGCTGATTAACACGCCGTCGCTGATTAAAACGCCGTTCGACTCGACCGTTCCGTCACTGATTAAAACGCCGAGTTTGTAAATGCCCTGATATTTGGTAATCAGATTGCTTCCGGT